>NZ_JAZHEE010000018.1:0-83892 GCF_036620675.1 Rosenbergiella sp. YN46 | reverse complement strand
ACGGTTGGCTTCCACATCCTGGGCCAGATGGGAATCAAGTTCAGCAGATAGCGCCGCTTCGGTTAACTGTTTGATTAGAGGTGTTAAAATACCGTCCTTGCCCGTTAGTGCCTGGCCGGACTGGAGTGCTTTAAGCGCTTTGTCGAAATCGAAGGGTTGGGACATGTGTCATTCCTTTTTGATTGTATATTGACTCGAATGACACAGAATTTCTAACACTCCCGACCATGCTAATGTGTTCCCGGACGTTAATCCAGTTTGACCTGACGATTCAACGAATAGGTATAACGAAACTTATCGCCGTAAATAGATTCCATATTCAGCACAAATTCCAGTTGGTGTGGATTTTGTGAAGCCCACTTCAGTCGTAGTCGGTCTTCAGCACAATTTTTTTCTGAACCTCTTGCTTCCACCAGAAATATTTCTTCTCCAACCTTGAAGGAATCATTCGGACGCGGACCACCAATCACAAAACATTTAGCGTGAAGGCCGAGTGCCAGAACTGCTCCAAGGAAGATATTGTTGTCAATGGGCTCCACGGGTTTACCATTGACCATCACGACCATCCTGTTAACAAAGGCCGTTCCCATACCGTTGTTGATGGCATAAATTCCCCACTGATTTTTTCGCCCATCATTGGAGAAATAGGCATTTATTCTCGGTTCGACAGAAATATGGTTGTGCCTGATTTCCTCTCTGCCCTGCCAGATAGCGAACCCAAGTGAGATAATGGCAATGATGAACCCTGCAAGTGCGAGGATTGAGTCCCGGTAAGTTGTCAAAAAATGACGCATAAACGGTGTTTCCTTACGATAAATTGAGTAGTTTCGATGCTGTGTTGTTGATCAGGCATACGCTATCATTAAGGTAAATAATACTGTTTCTAAAGAAGATATATTTCTAATAATCCTCGCTTCCCCCTGGCTGTTATCACATTACCCCAATGCTGATGACTGATGCTATCCAGCAATGGCCTTCCATCAGATCGACACATCGATACTGATCCTCAGCCTCGTGATCAGCGTATCCGTCAAATCTGAAGTTTGCCTCCATTCCCATGACAAATATTCTCAGGGAAACGACATATGGCTTACCACAACATTACCGATACCAATCTTAACTACGTCCAGCACCGCACGCTACAACGTTACCAGCGTTATCATCTCTCCGAATTATTTACACGCTATTCCAAATTGCTCATGTTCCGGGTTGATTTCTACTACCGGGTAGACAGCAATGCCTGGTGCCACGCTGATAAATATTCCACGACGGCGGATATGATTCTGTTACTCCAGTGGTGTAACACGATGACAGGGCTTGTTAATCCTACCCACGTAATGTGGACACGCCCCTAAGCGAGGTTTTGGTTTTCAAACTGTTCCGGGCTAAGACCGCCACAGGCACTGTGACGACGCCAGCGATTGTAATCGCACTCGATATAATTAAATACTGCCGTTCGCATTATTTCCCGACTGGCAAAGTCCTCCCCGTGGATACATTCCACCTTCAGTGAGTGAAAGAAGCTTTCCGCACAGGCATTGTCGTAACAACAGCCTTTGGCGCTCATACTGCCCCGCAGATTATGCCGTTTCAGTAAACTCTGGTAATCCGTTGAACAGTACTGACCACCCCGGTCTGTGTGCACGATGACATTTTCCGGGCGTTTACGCCGCCATAACGCCATCTGCAGTGCATCACAGACAAGCTGTGCCGTCATCCGTGAGGACATCGACCAGTCAATGACTGAACGCGACCACAGGTCAATCACCACGGCCAGATACAGCCAGCCTTCACAGGTACGAAGATACGTGATGTCTCCCACCCACTTCTGATTCGGGCCGCTGGCATAAAAGTCCTGCTTCAGCAGATTCTCTGAGACTGGCAGACCATGCCCACGGTAACTGACCGGGCTGAACCGACGCGAGGCTTTCGCCCGCAGCCCCTGACGGCGCAGACTGGCAGCGGTAGTCTTGATGTTGTACTCCGGCAACTCATCAGCAAGACGAGGCGCACCATAACGCTGCTTTGCCCTGGCAAAGGCCTGTCGAACCGCATCATCGCAGATAACCCGGAACTGTTGACGCCGTTTTATCTGGTGACGGTGCCGACGCCAGGCATACCAGCCGCTGCGGGCGACTCGCAGCACCCGACATATTGCCTTGATGCTGAACTCTGCCTGGTATTTTTCGATAAAGACATACTTCATTTCAGGTGCCTGGCGAAGTATGTCGCGGCCTTTTGGAGGATGGCCAGCTCCTCATCTCGTTCTGCCAGTTGGCGTTTGAGGCGGACTATTTCAACGGACATTTCCTGCTCATGTTAGGAAGAGGAATGTGCATTTTTTCGTTTACTTCGCCAGGCATAACGCTGTGATTCATAAAGGCTGAGTTCGCGGGCGGCAGCGGCCACAGCAATGCGTTCAGCCAGTTTCAGGGCTTCGTCGCGGAATTCAGGCGTATATTGCTTGCAGGGCTTCTTGCTGGTTGGTACGGATTTTGTCATGTGAGTCACCTCTTACTTGAGAGTTTACTCACTTAGTCGCGTGTCCACTATTGCTGGGTAAGATCAATTCGCTCGGACTGATACGGACGGGGGTTCTATATAACTTGCTGAAAATAATGGTTTTAAAGGACTTTTTCGGACATGGTGAGATGATAATTGGCGGAAGATCACAGGAGTCGAACCTGCCCGGGACCGCTGGCGGCCCCAACTGGATTTGAAGTCCAGCCGCCTCACCGGAGACGACGATCTTCCGCACCTGCATTGCTACATGGAGGCCGACGCATTATAGCGCCTTTCTTCTGCTAACCACTAGTCCCGCTGGGGTTTTTGCGCGTTTTTACGTCGCCCGGGGCTGTTTTACTGTTGATTACCGCAAGAAGTGAGAGTCCGGGCGGAGAGATGAGTAACCGCCCGGTCTTATCGCGTTTAAATTCAGCCAATATAATTATGTAAGCGATTATAATTTCCATCACAAGTTTTGTCAGAAGAGAGTATGGTAATGGAAATTAAAATGTCTTTATTTTTTTAGGTGCTCCTGCTATTTGTCAGAATACCTGGGGCATTATAGTGCAATCGTTTTAGCATTGATTTTCTGATTGCAGAGTCCTTTTTTGAATGGTAGATCACTTCTTTGTCCTCTGTTGAATGAGCTTCGCTTGTACTAAGAAAGAAAAACGTGATAAAGACTCCAACAGCCACGAAAAAGTATGAAATCTTCTTGAGCCTTTTTCTACCTGCTGAGAGTATAGTTTCCAGGCGTAATGATGAGGTGGGTGTTTCTACCGGGGAAGAGGTTGATTGAGTGGCAACACTTTCTGTCCCCTCTTTTCTGACTGGACATTGAAGAGTAAACATGACCCCCTTACGGGGGATGGTTCTTATAACATCTTCCATACCAAGGCTTTTTAATGCCTTACGCAGATTCAGCAGGCACTGGTAATAGGCCGCTGATGATACCCCCATAGCGCGCTCTTCCCATCCATATTCAATCAATTGGTGCTGAGATACGATATTTCCATGTTCCTGAATTAAAAGCTCCAGGCAGCGGCAGGATGTATAATGAAGCTTTGTTGTCTTGCCGGTTTCCAGAGATCTAATCTTTTGATAGTCTGGCGCGAATTCTATTTTATTTCCTATTATATAATTCATTCTTTTGCCTCCTGCATTTTTATTCTACGTTAACATATGCGATGTATGTTGTTTTTTGTTTATTTCAGGTTGTGTATGTAAAACGTTTTTTTGTCTGAAGTGTTGATTAGCTAAAAATTTTATTGTGAAACAGATCGCATAGGTTAGTTATAGATTGCGCCCAATTTTATTTTTTGTGAATAAATAGTTCGGTTGGATATCTCTGTATTTTCTCATGGTATGACGTCAGTCGCGTTAAAGAATAAGGCTCATATATCCGACGGCGTACGGAATCGGTGATGCACTGGCTGTGGCGCAAGCATGCGGTACCGATATTTTTGTTTGTCTGAGGTGCGATTTATTATCGCGCCGTTGTTAACCATGGAGGAGGTTGCATGGACGTGGATATTGCGATTCAGTACATTGTTTCGGGGATACTCGGTCTTTGTCTTGGTAGTTTTATTAACGTTGTTATCTGGCGGGTGCCGACAATGGAGATTCGGGGGGATAGCCATGATTTCAATCTGTTAGTACCTGGCTCCCGCTGCGCTCACTGCCAGCATAAACTGCGATTCTGGCAAAATATTCCGCTGATTAGCTGGCTGAGGCTACGCGGGCGCTGCGCATTCTGCCACTGCGCGATAGCATGGCGCTACCCGGCAATTGAGCTGGCGTTTATGGTACTGGCGCCACTGTGTTGGCTCTACGCCTCCGGGCCGCTATGCATGGCGTTCTGGCTATTCTTCTGTGGAGCGTTGCTGGCGTTGGTGGTTATCGACTTTCAGCATATGCTGTTGCCCGATATGCTAACCCAGCCGCTGCTGTGGGGGGGGATACTATTTCATCTGCTGTTGCCTGATGCTTCTCCGGTGAGTCTTGAAGAGGCGATACTGGGCGCCTGCGCAGGCTACCTCTTTCTTTGGGGCGTTTACTGGTTGTACTGGTATGTTCGCCGACGGGAAGGCTTGGGATATGGCGACTTCAAACTGCTGGCTGCGCTGGGGGCCTGGCTGGGGTGGCGGGCGCTACCAGAGGTGCTACTGGCTGCTTCCCTGATGGCGCTGATACTGGTGGTGTCGGGCAGGTTACTTGGCGGCAGGGCGCTGGGTGACGCGGCGCCGTTTGGCCCCTGGCTGGCACTGGCGGGGTGGGGTATCTGGCTGACGGGTAACGTGCTACTGATTTGATATTCGTACCGAATATTTACCCTTTATGTGGGTAATGCCCGTTAGTTCCGCATTTATATGAATAAATATTCATATAAACAGGCGGGACTTCAGTCTGATTAGGGGTCAATAGCAGAATATGGTAGTAGGGGGGAATTTCCCGTTCAGGTTACGCCCATCTCCCTCTGGAAAGCAGCAGGTGGTAAACGGGCCTGGGCGGTTCAGTCGCTGCTGCCCCGACAATCCGCACTCTGCAGCGTAAAAATCACCGTTAACGCGGCCCTTGCGCTTTTCCTGACTGCCACAGGGTTCTCCGCCCGACTTCCTGTTGGCTTGACGCCGAAAGAACGGGCAAGAAAAGAATAAAATGGGGGCGGTTGAATGTATTTTAATATTGGATGCAGGAAAATAGAACGGCGCGGCGGGCGCCGCGCCGGAACAGGCTTATTCCCCCTCGCCGGGGAACAGAAAAGGATTGATGCTGCTGCGGGCGAAGCCTTCTTGCTCCATACGCGCATCCAGCACCAGCGAGGCCAGATCGTCAGCTACGGCTTCCACCTTTGGCTCTTTCTCCTGATAGAGAATCTTCAGGTAGGTTCCGCAGTCGCCACAGCTTTCGGCTTTGATGGCCGACTCTTCACTTTCCAGCGACCAGTAGTTCAGGTCACGTGTCTGTTCGCAGTTGCTGCATTTCACGCGTACCACATGCCATTCGGTTTCACACAGGTTGCAGTGTAGATAGCGCAGGCCGTTGGTGGTGCCGATATGCACCATACTGGAAACCGGCATGCTGCCACATACCGGGCAAAACTGACGTTGTTCACCATATTCGGCGCGAGCTTTGCCCGGAATCAGGCTTGCCATCTGCGCCCAGTAGAGTGAGAGCGCGGCCCAGATAAACGGCGCTTTGTCGCTCTCGACGGCACTGAAATCGCTGCTGAACAGCGCGCTGGCCATCTCTTCCAGCTCCTGTTCAGAGGCTTTTTCCAGATTTTCGATCACCGCCAGCGCCGGGCCGCTCATTTCCGGCTTCAGCTCGGCGATCAGCGAATGTAGCAGGCGCTGCCAGTGCCTGTCGCGAGGCAGAACGTGAATGTCCAGCGGCGGCTTGCCCTGTTCGGCTGCTTCACGGATGCGGGCTGTCAGATCCATCTCCAGCGGATGGTCATAGAGTACCACTTCCTGGGCATGGGCGATGAGGGCGGCAAAGCGCAGGTAGTCACCCAGCGGATTGCTGTGTGCCAGCTCACGCAGGCGCTCGGCGCGGCGGTTATAGAGGTTTTTCAGTCTGGGGAACAATAACGGCGGAATCACTTCCGCCGCACGTTTATCGCTCTTTTCCAGCTGCTCTTGCGGGATAATGCGAATACTCATTCAGTTGATTTTTCCGTTGTCTTGCGCAGTTCTCGGTACCAGCGTGGGTGATGTTTCTTCGCCCAGCTTTTGGTAACCCAGCCCTCCACCATGGCGGTTATGGTGCCTTTAACCCAAAGGGCGGCGTAGATATGCACCATAATAACCACAATTAACCCTACTGCGGCAAATGAATGCAGCATCAGGCCAAAGCGGATCACAGGAATCGGGAACGCGGGCGCAAACCAGGGACGCCAGATAATCACGCCGCTGACCAGTAACAGTATCAAAAGCAGGATAGCCGACCAGAAAACGAACTTCTGGCCGAGGTTGTAGCGCCCAACGTCGCCGACTTCCTCATTGGCGATGATCTTACGAATATTCTTCGCCCAAAAGATATCCTCCTTGTTGATTAGGTTGTGGTGCCAGTAGCGGAAAAACATGATGATGAAGGAAGCAAACATCACCACGCCCACGAAGGGGTGCAGTATCCGCGCCAGCTGCGGCGTACCCAGAACGTACATCAGCCAGTTGAAGGAGGGGAAGAAGAACCCCAGCCCGCTGATGGCCGCCAGCATAAAGCAGAAGGCGGTTATCCAGTGGTTGATTCGCTCCGGCGCCGTGTAGCGCACGATGGTGTCACGTTTTTTCATTTGCGCACCTCATCGTCTTTTTTATCCGCGTCATCGTCGTCGTCCACGCGGTTGGGGCCCATGCCCACATAGTGGAAGATGCTGGCGGCGAAGGTGGCCGCAAAGCCAATGGCGGCCAGCGGTTTCCAGATTCCCTTCCAGAACTTCACGGTGGCGCTGATTTCCGGGTTTTCCGGCAGACCGTGATACAGATTCGGCCTGTCGGCGTGGTGCAGCACATACATCACGTGAGTGCCGCCCACCCCCTGAGGATCGTAAAGACCGGCGTTCTGGTAGCCGCGGGTTTTCAGCTCGGATACCCGCCCGAACGCCAGCTGTTTCATATCCTCTTTGCTGCCGAAGTGGATGGCACCGGTGGGACAGGTCTTCACGCAGGCAGGCTCCTGGCCCACATTGACGCGATCCACGCACAGGGTGCACTTGTAAACCCGGTTATCGTCCGGATTCAGGCGCGGCACGTCGAACGGACAGCCGGCAATGCAGTAGCCGCAGCCAATACACTGTTCGGACTGAAAGTCCACAATCCCGTTGGCGTACTGGATGATCGCCCCTTCCGCCGGGCAGGCCTTCAGGCAGCCCGGATCGGCACAGTGCATACAGCCGTCCTTGCGGATTAGCCACTCCAGCTTGCCATCCTCTTCAACTTCCGAAAAACGCATCACCGTCCAGGATTTCGCGGTGAGATCCGCCGGGTTGTCGTACACCCCCACGTTGTGGCCGATCTCGTCGCGAATGTCGTTCCACTCTGAACAGGCCACCTGACAGGCCTTACAGCCAATACAGGTGGTCACGTCAATCAGCTTCGCTACCGGCTCCTGATGATTTCGCGCCTGCGGGGCAGGCGTGAAACCGTTGGTGGCGGAGCGGCGAATAATGTCTTGTGATTGATAAGCCATATCTCGTCTCCGTTACACCTTTTCCACGTTAACCAGGAACGCCTTGAACTCCGGCGTTTGGGTATTGGCATCGCCGACGAACGGCGTCAGGGTGTTGGCGATAAAGCCTTTCTTCGCCACCCCTTCATAGCCCCAGTGGATGGGAATGCCGATGGTATCCACCTCTTTGTCGTGCACGTTCAGGGTACGGATACGCTTAGTCACCACCGCTTTGGCTTTAATATAGCCGCGGTTAGAGGAAACCTTCACGGTATCGCCCTGGGCAATGCCCAGCTTGTTAGCCAGCTTTTCGCCGATTTCGACGAACTGCTCGGGCTGAGCGATGGCGTTCAGCAACGCGTGCTTGGTCCAGAAGTGGAAGTGCTCGGTCAGGCGATAGGTGGTACCCACATAGGGGAACTTATCGGCCTTGCCCATGGCTTCCAGGTCGCTTTTAAAGACGCGAGCCGCCGGGTTAGAGACCACATTGGGGTGCAGCGGGTTGGTGCCGAGCGGCGTTTCAAACGGCTCGTAGTGCTCCGGGAACGGCCCTTCGGCCATCTTGTCGATGGCGAACAGACGTCCCATGCCTTCCGGCTGCATGATAAACGGCCCGACATCGCTGCCAGGCGCCGCCGCGCTGTAGTCGGCCACGTCCACGCCGCCCCATTTGGCGCCGTCCCATTCCAGCAGCTTACGCTTAGGATCCCAGGGATTGCCCTGCGGATCTGCGGAGGCGCGGTTATAGAGAATGCGGCGATTAAGCGGCCACGCCCAGGCCCAGCCCAGGGTATTGCCCAGGCCGGAAGGATCGGCGTTGTCGCGGTTGGCCATCTGGTTGCCCTGTTCGGTCCAGCTACCGGCGAAGATCCAGCAGCCGCTGGCGGTGGTGCCGTCATCCCGTAAATGGGCGAAGGTGGAAAGCTGCTGCCCTTTTTTCACCAGCAGGTTGCCGTTGTCGTCCAGGATATCGGCCAGCGCCTTACCGTTGCTCTCTTTCGCGACTTCTTCGGAGTCCGGCGCTTCCGGAGTTTGATAGTCCCAGGTCATATTCAGAACCGGTTCCGGCACCGTACCGCCGTCGCGCTGATACATTTCGCGCAGACGCAGGAAGATACCCGCCAGGATTTCGCCGTCATTCAGTGCTTCGCCCGGGGCGTCGGCTCCTTTCCAGTGCCACTGCAGCCAGCGGCCGGAGTTGACGATAGAGCCATGCTCTTCGGCAAAGCAGGTGGAAGGCAGGCGGAATACTTCGGTCTGAATTTTCGACGAGTCTACATCGTTGGATTCGCCGTGGTTCTGCCAGAAGGTCGACGTTTCGGTGTTGAGCGGATCTATGGTCACCAGATACTTCAGCTTGCTCAGGGAACCTACCACCTTGTTCTTATTAGGGAACGAGGCTACCGGGTTAAAGCCCTGGCAGATGTAGCCGTTGACCTTGCCTTCATTCATCATTTCGAAGTACTGGAGGACATCGTAGCTCTTGTCCCATTTCGGCAGCCAGTCAAAGCCCCAGCTATTTTCCTTCGTCGCTTTATCGCCGAAGAAGGATTTCATCATCGAAACGAAGAATTTCGGGTAGTTGCCCCAGTAGTTGACCTGGCCTTCCAGCAGCGGCTTCGGCGTATTGGCGGCGAGGTAGGTTTCCAGATCCAGTTGCTGTTCGTTGGGCAGGTTCATATAGCCCGGCAGGCTGGTGGACAGCAGCCCCAGGTCGGTCAGCCCCTGAATATTGGAGTGGCCGCGCAGCGCGTTAACGCCGCCGCCCGCCATGCCCATATTGCCCAGCAGTAGCTGAACCATCGCCATGGTACGGATGTTCTGGGCGCCGATGGAGTGCTGCGTCCAGCCCAGTGCGTAAAGAAACGACGCGGTGCGGTCTTTGGCGCTGGTTTCGGCGATATATTCGCAAACCTTCAGGAAATCCGCCTTCGGGGTGCCGCAGATGGTTTCGACCATTTCCGGCGTATAGCGCGAAACGTGGGTCTTCAGCAGGTTCCAGACGCAGCGCGGATGACTGAGCGTGGTATCGCGCTTCGCGAAGCCGTTCTCATCCAGCTCGTAGTGCCAGCTGGTTTTGTCGTACTGGCGCTTGCTTTCATCGTAACCGGTGAACAGTCCGTCGTCGAAACCAAAGTCTTCCCGCACGATCAGGCTGGCGTTGGTATAGGCTTCGACGTACTCGCGGTTAAATTTCTCGTTGGTCAGCAGGTACAGCAAAACGCCCGACAGGAAGGCGATGTCGGTACCGGAGCGAATCGGCGCATAGAAGTCGGCGACCGATGCCGTGCGGGTAAAGCGCGGATCGATGACGATCAGTTTGGCGCCATTGTGGATCTTGGCTTCCATCGCCCAGCGGAATCCGACCGGATGCGCTTCGGCGGCGTTCCCGCCCATTACGACGACGAGGTTGGCGTTCTTAATATCCACCCAGTGGTTGGTCATGGCGCCGCGACCAAATGTTGGAGCAAGACTTGCTACCGTTGGTCCGTGTCAGACACGCGCCTGGTTATCGACCGCCAGCATCCCAAGGGAGCGGGCGAACTTCTGGGTTAAATAGCCGGTTTCGTTACTGGAGGCGGATGCGCATAACATGCCGGTGGAGAGCCAGCGGTTAACGGTGGCGCCCTGACCGTTTTGAGCGATAAAGTTGGCGTCGCGGTCGGCTTTCATCAGCTTCGCGATGCGCTCGAAGGCGTCGTCCCAGCTGATGCGCTGCCATTTATCGGAGCCGGGAGCGCGATATTCCGGATATTTCAGGCGACTTTCACTGTGAATAAAATCCACCAGACCTGCCCCTTTTGGGCACAGAGCTCCGCGGTTTACCGGATGATCCGGATCGCCTTCGATATGGAAGATTGAGGCTTTGGCGTTTTTTGCACCGTCGCCCTGGCTGTACATTAACAGCCCGCAGCCGACGGAACAGTATGTGCAGGTCTGCCGGGTTTCCCGGGAACGCAGCAGCTTATACTGCCGCGTTTCTGCCAGCGCGGCAGCGGGTGCAAAACCCAAAGCTGCCGCAGTGGTGCCTGCCATACCGCCAGCGCAGATCTTAAAGAACTGCCTTCTGCTGACCTGCATGGGTCACTCCTTGTTATTCGACACGTCACATTGAGAGTTTTTTTTGCGGTTGGGGCCGCTTAGGTTCAGAATTGAACACATTGCCCCTTCTGAGTGAGGGGTAATGGTTAAAGAATACCATAACGCCGTTAAAACAGTTCATATACGGTTAAAAAATAGTGAATGAGTTTACAAAAAAAAGACAAGAGAATGTGATTGAGAGCGCCTGCTATCGTGCTGCGCCGGTCTGGTCACGCGCCGATTTACGTAATGCCAGCGATGACTGGCTGGCCGAAGAGGTACCGGTCGCGCTGGTCTATAACGGCATTTCGCACGTTGTGATGATGGCGACTCCCCGGGATCTGGAGTTTTTCGCATTAGGTTTTTCGTTATCGGAAGGCATTATTGAATCTGTCAGCGATATCTACGGCATGGATATCGAGCGGGGCTGTACGGGCATTGAGGTGCATATCGAGCTTTCCAGCCGCCGCTTTATGGGGCTGAAAGAACGCCGTCGCCAGTTGGCGGGCCGTACCGGCTGCGGCGTTTGCGGGGTGGAGCAGCTCAACGACGTGGTTCGCCCGGTCGCGCCGCTGCCTTTTACTCAGCGTTTTGAGCTTTCCGCGCTCGATCGCGGGCTGGATCAGCTGCGTCAGTTTCAGCCTGTGGGCCAGCTGACCGGTTGTACCCACGCGGCCGCGTGGCTGATGAAGGATGGCGAAGTGGCCAGCGGTCATGAAGACGTGGGGCGCCATGTGGCGCTGGATAAGCTGCTGGGCCATCGCTGCCGCGAACGGTGGCAGCAGGGCGCCGTCCTGGTTTCCAGTCGCGCCAGCTACGAGATGGTACAGAAAGCCGCAATGTGCGGCGTGGAAATTCTGTTCGCCGTTTCCGCCGCCACGTCGCTCGCGGTGGAAGTAGCGCAGAAAGCGAATCTGACGCTGGTGGGCTTCAGCAAGCCGGGGCGTGCGACTGTCTATACCCATCCTCAGCGCCTGTATTGATGGCCCTGTTTTTTATACATGGTTTACCAAATCGCTAATCTGTTGTTATTCAATCTATTGCGTTCTGTAATCGCACTGTTTCCAGTTAATAACCGCTTACATCTTGACCGGTTTTCGCGCTGATATGCGGCTTGAATTGTGGATTGGCTGATTTACATTGGAAGCGCGTTTTTTTGACTCCTCCCTTTCCTGGAATCCGGGAGATGCAATGAAACCCAACCAGAGGTTGCCTGCGTTATTGCGCCGGGGAGAGGCGGTGTGCAGGGAATAAAATATAAAAATGGCGGGAACAACAGGATATTTAAATGAAGTTAATAAAAATAGCATGTTTGATGACAATGGCGCTGTTGCTGAATGGCTGCGTGATACATGACCATGACCGTCATCATCACGATCGCCACGATAGTCGTCCGCACCATCATGAACATCATGATTCGGAGCACCATAAGGGGCATCACCATTAATAAAAAGCGCCTGCCACTGGCAGGCGCTCCCCATTAATCCAGGTAAAACACCGCTCTCAACTCCTCGCTCACCGGACTGTTGTCCGGATTGCTCGGCATAATTTCCCGCATATGTTTCCACCAGCGCTGGCAGACATCAGTTTGCGCCACGGCGTTCCAGCGTTCCTCTGATTCGATTTCCACCGTGGCGAACAGCAGATTGCGCGCGGCGTCGAGCCAGATGGCGTAGTGGTGGGCGCCATGGGATTTCAGCACCGCTTCCAGCTCCGGCCAGATGGGCGAGTGTCGACGCTGGTACTCTTCGTGAGCGTCGGGGTTGACCTGCATAACGAAAGCTTTACGGATCACAGCGCCTCCAGATAGAGCGCACGCACCTCGTCGCGGCTGGCGGTGCGCGGGTTACAGGGCGCGCAGGGGTCGGCCAGCGCTTTATCCAGCCAGCCTTCAATATCCGCTTCGCTGATACCCAGCGTGCGGAAACCGGCGGGAATGCCCACTTTTGCCGACAGCGCCCGGATGGCATCGACCGCCGCCTGGCTTGCCTGCTCGTCGTCCATTCCCTGAGTATTCACGCCCATAGCCTGAGCGATACGGGCGAAACGCGCCGCTGCCTGCGGGCGGTTAAAGTTTTCCACCACCGGCAGCAGGATGGCGTTACACACGCCGTGCGGCAGGTTATGGGTGGCGCCCGGCTGGTGGGCCATGGCGTGTACCAGCCCCAGACCGGCGCTGTTAAAGGCCATGCCCGCCAGGTACTGGCCATAGGCCATCATCTCGCGCGCTTCCAGATTGAGGCCGTCTTCGACCGCGACGGGCAGCCACTGGCTGATAATGCGGATGGCTTCCAGGGCGTTGGCATCGGTGAGCGGATGCGCACCGACCGAAACCACCGCCTCCACGGCGTGGGTCAGGGCGTCCATTCCGGTGGCGGCGGTGACATCCGGCGGGATCCCCAGCATGACGCTGGCATCATCCACGGCGATATCCGGAATGATGTTGGTGTCGATAATGACCTCTTTCACCTGGCGTACGCTGTCGGTAATAACGGCGTTGCTGGTCATTTCGGCGGCGGTGCCTGCGGTGGTATTAATGGCGACCAGCGGCACGCCGGGATGCGTCACTTTTCCCACACCGGCATAGGCGGTGGAAGGGCCGGGGTTGGCGCTCAGAATCTTAATGGCTTTGGCGGTATCAATGGGGCTGCCGCCGCCGAAGGCGATCAGATAGTCGCAGTGGGCTTCCTTGTATTCCCGGTAGCCGCTCTGTACCAGGGATTCCGTGGGATTAGGGAAGACGCCGTCAAACAGATGGTATGGCAGGTTGTGGCCTTCCAGCGCGCTGAACAGAGTGTCGAGCAGGCCCAGCTTCACCAGTTGCGCGTCGGTGACGATAAGCGCCTTGCCCCAGTTTTTTCCGGCAACCATTTTCACCATGTCGCCGATGGCGCCTGCGCCGTGCAGGCTGATTTTCGGCAGTGCCAGCATAAAGCTCATCACTTTCTCCTTAAAGGGCGGCCCTTACGGGCAGCCTGAACCTGTATCCTGTGCGTTTCACCACCCGGGGCGTCAGAGATCGATTGCGCTCTGCAGCGGCGTTACGCCAAAGCGTTTAGCCAGCGCGATGAGATCGTCGCGGCTGATAGTCTGTTTCATTCCGCCCATGGATTCGACCTTCACCAGTACCTGGGCTGATTTTTCTGCGGTATCAATCAGGCCGAAGGTTTCGTCCAGCGTCGGGCCGCTGCCGAAGACGCCGTGGAACGGCCACAGCACCAGCGAGCGCTGCGCCATTTCGTCGGCCGTTGCCTGGCCTATCTCATCGGTGCCGGGAACCATCCAGGGCAGGATGCCCACACCATCCGGAAAGACCACCAGACATTCGGTGCTACCTTCCCACAGTTTGCGGGTGAAAACGTCGCTGTTGTTTTCCAGCACGTAGGTCAGGGCGATCAGGTTGGTGGCGTGACAGTGCATAATAACGCGATCCTGGCCGTGGGTTGCTTTGATACGCGCGGAATGTGACAGGAAGTGGGCCGGAAGTTCGGATGTGGGAACTGCGTCATTTTCCAGGCCCCACAGGATGTGATAACCGGCGCCGTCGTTGTCTACCTGTACCACCCCCAGGTTGGCGGCGGGATCGAGCTGCACGTTGCGGAAAAACTTGCCGGAGCCGGTGACGATAAAGGGCATACCGGCCAGGGTCGGCATTGGCTGGCTCAGAGCGATATAGCGGGGTTGCGGGTGGAAATCGGTACGGTATGGCTCAATGTCGGCGGCGTCCAGGCGCAGCGTAAGATTGCCGCCGTTACGCTCGTCCCAGCCTTTCAGCCAGGCGTCGGAAGTGGCCTTGATCATGCCCTGGACGAACCAGGCGTTGACGATGTTCTGCATAGTCTTATGTTCTCTGTTAGGTTGGTGGGGTTTCCCCTCACCCTGGCCCTCTCCCCAGAGGGGAGAGGGGATTGTCTGGGGCTGAAGTCTTCCCCTCACCCTGGCCCTCTCCCCAGAGGGGAGAGGGGACTGTCTGGGGCTGAGGTTTCCCCTCACCCTGGCCCTCTCCCCAGGGGGAGATAGGACTGGTTGGCGCTGAGGTTTCCCCTCATCCTGGCCCTCTCCCCAGAGGGGAGAGGGGATTGTCTGGGGCAGAGGTTTCCCCTCACCCTGGCCCTCTCCCCAGAGGGGCGAGGGGACTGTCTGGGGCTGAGGTTTCCCCTCACCCTGGCCCTCTCCCCAGGGGGAGATAGGACTGGTTGGGGCTGAAGTCTTCACCTCACCCTGGCCCTCTTCCCAGAGGGGAGAGGGGACTGTCTGGGGCTGAAGTCTTCCCCTCACCCTGGCCCTCTCCCCGGAGGGGAGAGGGGACTGTCTGGGGCTGAGGTTTCCCCTCACCCTGGCCCTCTCCCCAGAGGGGAGAGGGGACTGTCTGGGGCTGAGGTTTCCCCTCACCCTGGCCCTTTCCCCAGGGGGAGAGGGGATTGTTTGGCGCTGAGCTTTTGTCCTTCACCCAGACCTTCTCCCTGCGGGATGGGTGGGTTTTCCCCCTCTCCCTTCGGGAGAGGGCTGGGGTGAGGGGAAGGCCGGGGAGAGGGCAATCACCCACGCTGACGCAAAACGTCCTGCTCATAGCCGCGAACCTTATCCAGCCATTCGCTGCCGGCCGGGGTATCGTGACGCTGGCAGTAAACTTCCCATACCGCCTGCCACGGCAGCGACTTCTGCTCTTCCAGCAATGCCAGACGGGCGGTGTAGTCGCCGTCCAGTTCCAGTTGGCGCAGCTTTGCAGTCGGCTCCAGCAGGGCGCGCAGCAGCGCTTTCTTCATATTGCGGGTGCCGATAACCCAGGCGGCGATGCGGTTAATGGAGGCATCGAAGAAGTCCAGACCAATATGTACCCGATCGAACAGGTCATGGCGGATGATTTCGCTGGCGATGGCCTGGGTTTCGTCATCCAGTAGTACCACGTGGTCACTGTCCCAGCGTACCGGGCGGCTGACGTGCAACAGCAGGCGCGGTACGTAGAGCATGGCGCTGGAGATCTTGTCGGAGATAACCTCTGTGGGGTGGAAGTGGCCGGCATCCAGGCAGAGCGCGGTCTGGCGGCTGGTGGCGTAGCCCATATAAAACTCGTTGGAGCCGACGGTATAGCTTTCGGCGCCAATTCCGAACAGTTTGCTCTCCACCGCGTCGATATGGTGAGCCGGATCCAGTTTTTCGCTAATCACCTCGTCCAGCGCTTCCATCAGGCGGCGGCGTGGCCCCAGGCGATCCACGGTGATGTCCTTCATGCCGTCCGGCACCCAGATATTCATCACTGATGGCGTGCCCAACTGTTCGCCGAAGTACGCGGAAACGCGGCGGCTGGCCTTACAGTGGTCAATCCAGAACTGGCGGATTTTGTCGTCGGCGTGGGACAGCGTAAATCCGTCGGCGCTCAGTGGATGCGAAAAGCAGGAGGGGTTGAAGTCCAGCCCCAGGTGGTTGATTTTTGCCCACTCGACCCAGTTTTTAAAGTGCTCCGGTTGGATCTGATCGCGATCGACATGGCCGTCGCTTTCCAGATAGATAGCGTGCAAATTCAGGCGTTTTGGCCCTGGTATCAGGCTCAGAGCCTGTTCCAGGTCGGCGCGCAGTTCGGTGGCGTTGCGCGCTTTACCCGGGTAGTTGCCGGTAGCCTGAATGCCGCCGGTGAGCTGGCCTTCCGGATTTTCAAAACCAGCGACATCGTCGCCCTGCCAGCAGTGCATGGAAACCGGCAGACGATCCAGCTGGCGCAGCGCCGCTTCGACATCGACGCCGACCGCGGCGAAACGCTCTTTAGCCAGGCTCCAGGCCTGTTCGATTGGGGTAGTCATGCGCAAAGCTCCTTGTTTGGACGTTGTGGCTGAAACTGCGCAACGTAGCGGGCAATTTCACTGTTCGAATCGGGGTGAAAAGGGATCAGGGTATGGCTTTGGGCCACCAGGCGGCGGAATTCGTCCACATCGGCAACCTCATCCAGCGCCATCAACTGGCAGCCGATATTGCCGAGGGTAGAAGCCTCTACCGGGCCGGCTAGCACCGGAATACCGCAGGCATCGGCGCACAGCTGGTTGAGCAGTTCGTTCTGACAACCGCCGCCGACGATATGCAGCCGGGTGAAGGGACGACCGCGCAGCGCCGCCAGTTCATCCAGCACTTTGGCGTACAGCAGCGCCAGACTGTCGAAGATGCAGCGCGCCAGTTCGGCATCGCTGGCAGGAACCGGCTGTCCGCTTTCGCGGCAGGCGGCCTGAATCTCCATACTCATACAGTCCGGATTAATGAAGCGATCGTCATTGGGGTTGATAGCAAAGGTACAGGCCGGGATCTGGCGGGCGCGGGCGATAAGATCGCACAGGGAATCCACCTTCTGTTCACGCAGAACTCGCTGTAGCAGCCACAGCCCCATGATGTTTTTCAGCACCCGGTAGCGCCCTTCGGCGCCGCCTTCATTGGTGATATTGGCGGCCAGCGCCTGGTCGCTGGTGTACGGGGTTTTGCTTTCAAAGCCCATCAGCGACCAGGTACCGGAAGAAAGGTATGCGGCATCGCCATCTTCCAGCGGCGCGGCGAGTACCGCGCTGGCGGTGTCGTGAGTCGCTACCGAGACTACCGGAATCTGATTGCCCTGGGGACAGATCCAGTTGCCGATGGTGTTGCCGGGGTGGCCCGGCGTGCCAAACCAGCGACGCGGAACGCCAGCCCATTCCAGCAGACGATCGTCCCAGTTATCGGTGTTGATATTCACCAGTTGGGTGGTGGTGGCGTTAGTGTATTCCCAGTTCATAACGCCAGTCAGGCGGTAACAGAAGTAGTCGGGGATCAGCAGGGCGTGGGCCGCTTTTGCGACCAGCTCCGGCTGCTGCTCGCTCAGCGCCCGGAACTGGTAGAGGGTGTTAAAGGGCAGGAACTGAATGCCGGAACGACGGTAAATCTCTTCACGGCCCAACTGTTCCACGGCGCGGGCCATCACGCCTTCGGTGCGGCTGTCCCGATAGGAAATCGGCAGTCCCACCCGCTCACCGTTGTCGTCAATAAGGACAAAGTCCACGCCCCAGGTATCGATGCCGATGCTGTCCGGGCGAATGGCCTGCTCTTCGCACACCTTGCGCAGGCCAGTACGGATCTCCGCTTCCAGGGTATCCACATCCCAGCAGTCGGTGCCCTCAATCTGGCGCAGGCAGTTAGCGAAACGGTGGATCTCCCTGAGCGTCAGGCTGCGTTCACTCCGGCTATAGCGGGCCAGCATTACGCGGCCGCTGGAGGCGCCCAAATCAACGGCGACACAATGGCGAACAGTCATGATAGGGTCCTTCTGATAATCGTTGCCCCTCAGTCTAAAAAGTCGCGCTGTGCGCCACCTTCTTGTTACTGACAGCACGAACGGGCCGCTGGCAAGGAATCAAAGGTGAACGTGAGGGAGTTCACAAATTGAAGTCTGAAGGCGGGCATAGCGCGGTAACGGGCGTTTGCCGGTGGGTGTGATGCCTGCCGCAAATCCGCATATGGAGGGGCGAAATCTTGAAAAACGGGCAGCTTTTGCCGCCGCTCACGCCGAAATTTTAAGGTGAGAATAACTCTCGTTTAATACTATCGCGGGCAGGGTAACAAACTAAGGGGGCGATAATGACAGTTCTGCATAGCACGGATTTTTTCTCTTCCGGCCGGGTTCCCGTGGCCATTGAGCCGCGGATACCGCAGTCTGCGTTCCCGGAACATCATCATGATTTCTATGAGATTGTTATCGTCGAGCAGGGAACAGGCACCCATATTTTTAACGGGCAGCCGTATACCCTGAGCGGCGGTTCGGTCTGCTTTGTGCGCGACCACGATCGCCATCTGTTCGAGCATACCGAAAACCTGTGTCTCACCAACGTGCTCTATCGCGCGCCGGACGCTTTTAATTTTCTTTCCGGCGTTGACCGGTTGCTGCCGCAGGAGCGGGACGGCTACTACCCTTCCCACTGGCGGGTTAACCCCGATGCGCTAAAGCAGGTACGTCAGTTGATTGCCCGTCTGGAACGGCCCGGCGGCGAAGAGGGAGAGGCCCATGATATCGCCAGCCGGGAAATTATGTTTATGCAACTGCTGGTGCTGCTGCGCCAGAGCTGCCGCAGCGATGGCGATGTCGAAAGCACCGGTCGCCTGAACCAACTGCTCTGCTGGCTGGAAGAACACTTTGCTGAAGAGGTCTGCTGGGAGGCGCTGGCGGACAGGTTTACCCTGTCGCTGCGTACGCTGCATCGCCAGATTAAGCAGCGTACAGGTCTGACGCCCCAGCGCTATCTGACCCGCCTGCGCCTGATGCGTGCGCTGCATCTGCTGCGCCATAGTGAAGAGAGCGTCACGGGCATCGCTTTCCAGTGTGGTTTTGGCGACAGCAATCACTTCTCCACGCTATTTAAGCGCGAATTTCACTGGTCGCCGCGCGATGTGCGTCAGGGGCGCGATACCCAACTTCAGTAACGCGAAGGGTGTCACCCTTTTTTGTGGCGCGGCAGCAGATAATACCTGGCTCCCGATTTCTAAGGAGGCGCCGTGGCCAGTCTGACCCTTCACAAGACGGATTTTTTCGCCTTCCCCGCCCAGCCGGTGGCGGTAGCGGATCGTTATCCTCAGCGCGTCTTTGCCGAACATACCCATGACTTTTGCGAGCTGGTGGTGGTCTGGCGCGGTAATGGGCTGCACGTGCTCAACGGGCGCCCGTATCGCATCACCCGCGGCGACCTGTTCTATATTCGTGCCGACGATCGCCACAGTTACGCTTCGGTTAACGATCTGGTTTTGCAGAATATCATCTGGTGCCCGGAGCGCTTTCGGTTGCCCATCGACTGGAGCGAGCTGATCCCTGACGTGAGGCAACAGCGGGCCTGGCGGCTGAGTAGCCAGGGGATGAGTCAGGGACGTCAGATTATTGGTCAGCTTGAACTGGAAAGCGCCCGGCGCGATACATTGTCGCAGTCGATGGCGGAAACGCTGTTTTTGCAACTATTGCTGACGCTACAACGCCACCGTTATCTGCCGGAACAGATTGACGGCCGGGAAGCCGAAGTCGGCGCGCTGGATAGGTTGATTACTGCCCTGGCGGGCAGCCTGAGCGCCCCCTTCGATCTGGACGCCTTCTGCGCCCTGCATCGGTGCAGCGTTCGCACCCTGCGTCAGCAGTTTCGTCAGCAAACGGGAATGACCGTGGGTCAGTATCTGCGTCAGCTACGCATTTGCCATGCTCAGTATCTGCTGCGCCACACCGCGATGCGGGTCAGCGAAGTGGCAATGCAGTGCGGATTTGAAGACAGTAACTACTTTTCGGTGGTGTTTACCCGGGAAACCGGGACGTCGCCAAGCCAGTGGCGCCAGCGTGAGGAAAGAAGCGCGAGCGAGCCCATGCTCACCCGCGCCTGTCTGTAATGGTATCGTGCGCGCCACGGCGGGCGTTATTTCGCCATGCCCAGGCCAACGATATTGGCGGCGATGATAATCACCACGCAGCCGATACTCAGTACGCCAACCGGGCGGCGCCCCGCGTTGCTCCACTCTTTGAGGATAAGCCCTACCAGACCGCCGCACAGTACGTAGAAGCTCATGTGCAGCATCCAGCTCATATAGTCATACTGGGCCGGAATTTTGGCGTGGCCCCAGGCGTAGAAGAAAAACTGGAAGTACCACATCATGCCGCCCAGCGCGGAAAGCAGGACGTTGGCGATCAGCAGCGGCTTCATCACGGACAGATCCGCTTTCAGTGAAATCCCGGGTACTTTTGCCAGGCGGATGAAGCAGAACCCCAGGTTGATTAGCGCGCCGCCGCCCATAATCACCACGTAGCTGGGCAGCGCGACGTACATGGGGTCGACGCCCAAAGCCGCGGCGGCTTCGTGCATCGGTTTGGCGGCATCCATGGCGAAGGACATTCCGGCAGAGAAAATGCCGCACATCACCGCCAGAATCAGCCCTTTCTTCAGATTGAATTCTTCGGCTTTAATGCCCATCTGGCGCTCTTTCAATTGACCCGCCCGGGTGACGATCGCGACGCCAATCAGCGCCACCAGTACGCCCAACAGGGTCATCTGACCGCCAGGGGTGCCGATCAACACGCCGAATTTTCCGTTCAGAATGGGGGTCATCAGCGTGCCGACAATCAGGGTAATACCGATGGCGATACCGATACCCATCGACATGCCGAGGTAACGCATGGTGAGCCCGTAGTTGATATTGCCGATCCCCCACATGGCACCGAACAGAAACACCGGCAGCAGAGTGGAAGCGTTAAATGAGCCGTAATAGGCCCAGAAATTGGGTAGCAGCGCGGCGCTGATAGCCCAGGGGAGGATTATCCAGGAGACAATTCCGCCCACCGACCACATGGTTTCCCATGACCAGTTTTTGACCTTTTTAAAGGGGGCATAAAAGCAGGCGGCGCTGGCGGCGCCCACCAGATGCCAGAGGATGCCCGTTGAAATCGCGTCGTTCATTTTTTGGTTCTCCCTGGGGGGTGTGGGCATACGCTCGCGGCGTTACCCGTCTGGCAGTCTAAAAAAGAGACGGCCGGAAGAACCTTTACACCGCTGCCGTAATGGTGCTGCGGCTGGCAAAATGATCAGGAATCGCTTGTATGGCTTCACATTTTTACTATCATAACCAAAGGTTATGGTTTAGTTATATGCGCACAAAATGTATGGCATTGATAAACATTTTCAATATCATTTAATTAACTATAATGAACCGAATGCTTACGCGGCATTAACAATTTGCACTCCAAATAATTCGAATTGCAGGAAGGCGGCGGCGCAGCGAATCCCCGGGAGCTTACGTCAGTAAGTGACTGGGGTGAGTGAGGAAAGCCAACGCACATGCAGTTCGGAGTATGACGAGTATGCCGCCCGACAATAAATGGAGAGAAGAGTATGAGCTATACACTGCCATCCCTGCCGTACGCCTACGACGCGCTGGAGCCGCACTTTGACAAGCAGACGATGGAAATTCATCACAGCAAACACCATCAGACCTATGTGAACAACGCCAATGCCGCGCTGGAAAGCCTGCCGGAGCTGGCTGCTCTGCCGGTAGAAGAACTGATTACCCGTCTGGATCAGGTTCCGGCCGATAAGAAAACCGCGCTGCGTAACAACGCTGGTGGTCACGCTAACCACAGCCTGTTCTGGAAAGGTCTGAAAACGGGTACCACCCTGCAGGGCGATCTGAAAGCCGCCATCGAGCGTGATTTCGGTAGCGTTGAGAAATTCCAGGAAGAGTTCGAGAAAGCCGCTGCAACCCGTTTCGGCTCCGGCTGGGCCTGGCTGGTGCTGAAAGGCGACAAACTGGCTGTAGTTTCTACCGCTAACCAGGATAGCCCGCTGATGGGTGAAGCCATCTCTGGCGCTTCCGGCTACCCGATCCTGGGTCTGGATGTGTGGGAGCACGCTTACTACCTGAAATTCCAGAACCGCCGCCCGGACTACATCAAAGCATTCTGGAACGTGGTTAACTGGGACGAAGCTGCAGCGCGTTTCGCCGCTAAAAAATAATCGCGTCTCTTAAGACCAACAAGCGGGCCTTCGGGCTCGCTTTTTTTTGGTCTATTCCCGAAGTATCTCTGCAAAATCGGCAAAGTTCGTTTGGGATAAATAGTTAATTTGTTCTTATCTATTATCTATTGATTTTGTGGTTTTTGACGTATCTTACTCACAATTAGCGTATGGTTAACGTATTTTTAATGAAATTAATCCTAAAAACATTCAAATTTCTAATATTTGTGCCAGGATTTAACTCGTCACAGAAATGACAGCTCAGCCAGGAGGGTGAAAGGATGCAGGGGCAGTTATGGTGACATCACGGTCTGAACCATTATGTAAACACTGACAATGAGTGAGGAAACTATGATGACAGGTAAAGCAGGTGTACAAGCGGAAGCAAACATGATCGAACTGTCGGACGAGATGCTGGACGATGTTTCAGGTGGTTCCGTTTTGAGCACTGTGGTGAGCGTAGCGAAACTGGCAGATAAAGTGCTTAATGGTGTTGGTGACACTGCGGGTGAGGCTGCGGGAACCGTAGGCGATACCGTGAGCGGCATTCTGAAGGGTGTACTGGGCGGACTTTTCGGTTCCTCTTCGAAGTAAGCGTTATTCAGGCGCGTCCTCCGCAGGGAGCAGGAGGACGCCCATCCCACCTTAACCCGCCGTTTCCGCTGGTTCATCGCATCCCTTTTTTATACCCTTCATACTTCAGATAACAGCTATGTATTCAGATGAGGGAGAGAGGATGCATTATCCGGTACAGGTCTATACAGGAAAGGTTCGCGACTATCCGGGCGGGCGCCCCAGCGCTATCGAAAAATATCAGGTTGATGGCGAGCTGACGCTAACGCCGACGGGGCTTTCCGGCGATTGTCAGGCGGAGCAAAAATATCATGGCGGCCCGGATCGCGCGCTGTGTCACTATCCCAGAGAGCATTACGAAGAGTGGGCGCTGGCCTTTCCCGAACAGGCTGAAAGCTTTAGCGCGCCAGGCTTTAGTGAAAACCTCTCGACTCATGGATTAACGGAACACACCGTCTTTATCGGCGATATATGGCGCTGGGGCGAGGCATTGATTCAGGTTACTCAGCCGCGTTCCCCCTGCTTTAAACTCAACTTCCATTTTGGAATTGAGGATTTGTCGCAACTGATGCAGCAAAACGGGAAAACCGGCTGGCTGTATCGGGTGGTTGCGCCGGGTGCGGTGAGCACCGATGCGCCGCTGGAACTGGCATCGCGGCTGAGCGACGTCAGTGTGCATGAGGCGGGGGTTATCGCATGGCATCAGCCTTTCGACGATGAGCAGTATCATCGCCTGTTGAGCGCCGCAGGGTTATCCGCCAGCTGGACGCATATGTTGCAGCATCGCCGGAGTACCGGCGAGATTGAAGATTTTTCACTGCGGCTGTTTGGGCGCTAGCGGCCACTCAAAATTTAGTGCGGGCGAAGCCAGTCATCTCCGTTAGTTCCATTTCGCGGCCCAGCGCGGTCATGGGATGGACGACGATAAGGCCGCGAACGCTCTTTTTCAGCTTCCCCATATCGGCCTGCTCTTTTTTGGTAATGGCGCGGCGAAAGGGCATCTTCATAAGCTTTTGCGCTTCTTTACTGAGCTTCTGGTGACGTACCGCGTTTAGTCGCGCGATCTCGCTTTCCAGCGTGACTATCTCTTTTTCGTTCTGGGCGTATTTTTCCGCGTGTTCAACCAGCGACAGGCCAGCCTGTTGATGGCGCAGGGCATCAAGGCGGTCGCTCAGGCGTTTAATTTCGTTCTTTTCGATCTCTTTTGGCATGGTATTCAGGATAGTTGTGGTCAGACAGGGCGGCAAGGATACATCAGTCAGGGGGCAAGAGGGAAAACCCTTTACTTACTGAACGCTTTTTTTAAGCCGATACGGGCGATCAGCTCAGTGAGGGAAAGCACCATGGTGGAGCGCACGATCTGCTGATAGCGCAGCTTTTGCATGACGGCCAGTTCCGGGTCATCGCCAGGCGGCGGAGGGGCTGGCGGTAGCGCCGATACGCAGTGTAGTTCACCAAAAGGGCCAAGGATTTCGTCATCGGTGAAGGCGTACTCGGTGCCGTCGTGATTCAGCTCCTCGCGTAGCGCCATCAGCAGTTCGCAGTCTTCGTAATCGGCGCGGCCAATCACGCCGAGTCCGTAGATAAGCTTCAGGCGCACCGACATATTGCCCAGCGGGCCGTTGCCGTCAAGCAGTGGTTCAACGGCGTACTTCACCGCATAATCATCTTTTCGAAATACCTGGAGTACCAGCATGTCGACCGCTTCGGTCAGCATTTCCACAGCGGCAATCAGCAGGCTCCTTACGCTGTTGCCGGCATTAAGGCGCTCCAGCACGCGGTTTTCAAAGACCTGGGTTTCTTCCATTTCAGCCTGCATGGTTAGACAAAGACGCCGGGCGCAGTGCGCCCGGAAGCTATTATGCCTGAGCCTGCCAGGCCTGTACCACCTCTGCGACCACGGCGCTTGTGGCATCAAGGCCGGAAATCTGCGCCAGGGTAGCGGCAGGGCCTTTCTCTGCCAGCAACCGGGCCAGCTCCTGGGCCTGGGGATCTTCCGGACTGTGGTAGTGCAGACCAGCGGCGATGCCCTGAACCAGGCTGGCGTGAGGCAGGCCATATTCCAGAGTGCCGAGTAGCGGCTTGATCAGGCGGTCTCCGGCGCTGAGTTTACGGATAGGCTGACGCCCCACGCGCTCGACGTCATCCTTCAGCCACGGATTTTCGAAGCGGCCCAGAATTTTTTGGATATAAGCGGCATGTTTTTCCGGGTCGAAGCCGTAGCGTTTAATCAGCACTGCGCCGCTCTCTTCCATTGCCCCTTTGACAACAGTACGAACCTTCTCATCAAGAATCGCGTCGCGGATCGTTTTGTGGCCCGCATGCTGGCCAAGCCATGCGGTAATGGCGTGGCCGGTATTCAGGGTAAACAGCTTGCGCTCTACAAAGGCCATCAGATTATCGGTCGGCTCCATACCGGGAATCGCCGGTAATGTGCCTTTAAACTGGGTTTTATCAACGATCCACTCGCTGAACGTTTCTACCGTAACCGCCAGCGGATCGCTGTCGGCGGATTCGGAGGGCGGCACGATGCGGTCGACGGCGGAGTCGACAAAGCCGACGTGGGCTTCCACCCAGGCGCGCTCTTCCGGAGCCAGGATGTCAAACAGATGTTCTTTCAACTGTGAGGTGCCGCGCACCATGTTTTCACAGGCGATGATATTCAGCGGCTGGTCGTTACCGGTAGCGTGGCGCTTAGCCAGTCCTTTCGCCAGGGTTGGGGCGATAAGCTTCAGTACCACAGGGCCGACGGCGGTGGTAATCAGGTCGACCTGGGCTATCAAATCTTCAGCCTGTTCACCGCTGCTGTTAACGGCGTTCACGTTGGCTACGGTATCGATCTGCTGCTGCTCTCCGACAACCTGAACCTGATAGCTGTGGCGGGCGTTCAGGGCGTCCAGCACCGTCTGGTTAACGTCGGCAAACGTCAGTTGAATGCCGGCATCCACCAGCAGCTTGCCGATGAATCCACGTCCGATATTACCTGCACCAAAGTGTAATGCTTTCATTGTCTGAACCTTTTTAAATGTTACTGACTTCCTTAATTCCCTCTCCCCGAAAGGAGAGGGAATTAAGGTTACTTTGCCCCCAGCAGATCCAGGACTTCGTCCACGCTGGTGGTGTTTGCCAGTTTTTCGATAACCGACTCATCATCCAGCGCGTTAGTCAGGCTGGTGATAACCTGGATATGTTCGTTATTGCGGGCGGCAATACCGATAACCAGACGAGCCACATCATCGTCGTCTTCGCCGAACAGCACGCCTTTCGGATACTGGCAGAAAACAACGCCGGTCTTCAGTACGCGGTCTTTGGCTTCCACGGTGCCGTGCGGTACGGCGATGGATTCTCCCAGGTAGGTCGGCGTCAGCTTTTCACGCTCGAGCATCGCTTCGACGTACTCCGGCTCGACATAGCCGCCTTTCACCAGTTGCTCGCCGGCAAAGCGAATCGCCTCTTCTTTACTGGCGGCTTGCAGGCCCAGGAAGATATTGCCTTCGCTCAGTTTGAACAGGCGGCTGTCGTCCTGATCGAAGCTGTCTTTCAGGCTACTCTGCACCTTCTCTGCGTTTTCGGTATGGCGCTGTGCGGCGATAAGACGCTGGGTCAGATCGCTGTACATGGCGTTATCCAGGAAGTTGGTCAGCGAAATGTGTTGCGCGTGCGGCGCCTGGCGCATAGCGCGTTCGGTCAGATCGCGGTGGGTAATCACCAGATCCACATCGCCAGGCAGACTGTTGATGGCGCAGTTGGTGACCGAGATATTGCTCAGACCGGCATCCTGAACTTTCTTACGCAGCACCCCGGCGCCCATGGCGCTGGAACCCATACCGGCGTCGCAGGCCACGATAATTTTACGCACGTGGCTCAGGTCGCCCGTCTCGTTAGCGGCTGTTGCGTTACCGCTTTTGGACTGGGCTTTCATATCCTGCATACGGCGGGTAGCGGCGTCGATATCGTCATCTTCTTTCACCTTGCTGGTTTTCAGCAGTACGGCGGAAACGACGAAGGAAACCGCCATCGCAGCGACAATAGCGGCGATATTGGCGAACCAGGCGCCTTTCGGCGTCATGGCCAGCACCGCCAGAATCGAGCCAGGAGACGCCGGGGAAACCAGACCGCCGTCCAGCAGGTTTAGCGTGAACACTCCGGTCATACCGCCCAGGATGACGGCGATAATCAGACGCGGATTCATCAGTACGTAAGGGAAGTAGATCTCATGGATACCGCCCAGGAAGTGGATGATGGCCGCACCGCCTGCGGACTGTTTAGCGCTGCCGCGACCGAAGAACATGTAGGCCAGCAGGACGCCCATCCCCGGCCCTGGGTTGGCCTCAATCAGGAAGAACAGGGATTTACCCATTTCCTGGGACTGCTGAATTCCCAGCGGCGAGAAGATGCCGTGGTTAATGGCATTATTCAGGAACAGAATTTTTGCCGGCTCAACGAAAATAGAGGCCAGCGGCAGCATGTCGTGCGCCACCATAAAGTTAACGCCAGCCGCCAGCAGCCTGGAGAGCACCTCTACTGCCGGGCCGATACCGAGAAACGCCAGAATCGCCAGCAGCATACCGATAATGCCGGCGGAAAAGTTGTTAACCAGCATTTCGAAGCCGGATTTGATCTTGCCGTCGACGGCGGCGTCGAACTTCTTAATGCACCAGCCGCCCAGCGGGCCGGCAATCATCGAGCCAAGGAACATTGGCATATCGGCACCGGCTATCACCCCCATTGTGGTAATCGCACCCACCACGCCGCCGCGCTCGCCGCCCACCAGACGGCCACCGGTATAACCGATAAGCAGCGGCAGCAGATAGGTGATCATAGGGCCTACCAGCTTCGCCAGCGTTTCGTTAGGCCACCATCCCGTGGGAATAAAGAGAGCGGTGATTATCCCCCATGCGATAAACGCCCCGATATTGGGCATGACCATATTGCTGAGAAAACGACCAAAGCTTTGCACTTTGATCTTGATATCGGATGACATATTACACCCCTTATTGTGATGTCGAGCAGGGCACAGCCCGGTGTTTTTCGAGGCCGCATGAGGCGGCGGGGTCGCCGGCCTTTCCGTCCATGACGCGAAATCTGGCACCTAATGGGCAGACTGTCCAGATGTCGGAATTTTTTGTGATATAGATCACTTAATATCAGGGGGGTTTAGGTGTTTTTGAGTGATTGTGATCACAAAAATTGAGGGGGCGAAAATACCAACGATGAAAAAATCATCGTCAAACACCATTTTGTGTGAACTTGGTCACATTTATAAGGATCGTTTTTGTTTGGTTATTGTGATGTTAATCACGATTTATGGCTGTGAATTTCTCCCTATGTGATCGCGATCGTCTGATGTCACGCGATGGCTCGTCAAAAGCGCGATAGCGACGATGGAATAACCTGCCTCTTAATTTTGTCGTACACCATAATGATAGGTGGTCGGCTTAAAGAGGGACGGCGATTATGAAACTGATAGGCAGTTACACCAGCCCTTATGTTCGCAAGATCTCGGTAATTCTGCTGGAAAAGGGCATTGCGTTCGAGTTTGTTAATGACATCCCCTGGGAGGAGACAACGCAGGTACCGGACTACAATCCGCTGGGCAAAGTACCCACCCTGGTCACTGATGATGGGGGCGTCTGGTTCGACTCTTCAGTGATCGCCAGTTATCTGGAACTGCTGGATATTGCACCAGCGATGATCCCGCGGGAGCCGAAACTGGCGCTGTGGGAACGGCAGGTTGAAGCCCTGGCCGACGGTGTTCTTGATGCTGCAGTGCTGCTGGTTCGTGAACGTCAGCGCCCGGCGCCGCAGCAATCTGAAGCGTTTCTGGTTCGTCAGCGCCAGAAAATCGTGCGCGGGCTGGACTGGCTCGAACAGCAGATCAACGAGCAGAAAATTGAGTGCGAACCACCACGGTTGGGCACCATCGCGCTGGGATGCGCTATCGGCTATCTTAACTTCCGACGCATTGCCCCCGGCTGGTGCGCCGAGCGCCCGTTGCTGGTACGCCTGGCCGGAAAGCTCTTTGAACGCGAAAGCTTCGCGCGTACCGAACCGCCAATGCCATAAACGCCGTAAGTCGGATCGTGGGTCCCATTTTTCTTTTTTTTGGCGATAAAGTAACCGCAGAGGGTTGACGAAAAATAGGTATGCGTTGTATGAAATTTAATCATCACATGTGTGTGATTTTTTCTATATCGATGACAAGGAGTCTATTATGTCGAGTTCCATTGCGTACTATAAGGATGGCGTTCCGTATTCTGCTAATGGCTATGTTGTAATTACCATTACCGGGAGACCCGTGTCTCAGATCGGGTGGCCAGGTAGTAATCCCAGAAGTCCCAATCCTGTTTATGTGAACTGGCCTGGTGTAGGTAGTATTCCACGCGGTGGTGGGATCGTTGATTATAACCCTAAAAAACTCCCCTTTACAGGTTTATATTACATGAGAGAAGGGCAAAAGAAGATTGATAATATACTGAACAAAGCGAAGAAAGATTATCCAGATAATGCGGACCTGGTAAAGCATGATGCTAATCGCCTCATTGAAAATTTAAAAAACTCTGATTTCATCAAACACCATGAGATCACGACCGCAGTGAATGTACTACAAACAGCTGTAGATTCATTGCAGGATAATATAGCATTAAAAATAAGTTGGAGTCGGAAGTTGACATAAAATCTAAGGATACGGAAAAGACATTTCAGGATTTTATGAGGAAGTATAAGCTGAAAAAATTTATAAATAAACCATACGATCATGTTGATTTAGCAATAGCAACAACGGGACGATGGCTTCACATTTTATGGGATGAAGTAGTTACTCCTAAATTTAGTGTCGAAATTGAAGCGAAAAATCAGCTTATTACTTATCTTGACCGTGTTAAAGTAATAACTAATGATGTTATTGAGAAAGAAAAAACTCTGATTAATGCAAGGAATGATGTGGAAAGTAAAATTAGAGAGGAACAGGCAGTGAAAAATGCGATAAAATTCACTGCCAATTTTTACAAAGAGTTATTTGAAAAATACGGAGAATACTCGTCTAAAGTAGCACAGATGCTGGCTGCTGAATCGAAAGGAAAAAAATCCGTGGGATTAATGATGCATTGAAATCTTTTGATAAATACAAGGATGTGTTGAATAAAAAATTCAGTGTTGAAGACCGAGTGGCTATCAGTAAGGCTCTGGAGTCTGTTAATCGTGATAATGTAGCGAGAAATCTCGCTAAGTTTAGTAAGGCGTTTGGACATACAGGGAAAATTATCAACGGATATGAAGTTTTTGTTGTTGAGTTACCAAAAGCGATAAAAAGCAACGATTGGCGTCCCTTTTTTGTTAAGGTTGAAAGTATCTTTGCTGGAATGGTGGCGACAGCCATTACTGCTTATGCTTTTAGCATCATTCTGGGGACTCCGATTGGAATATTAGGTTTTGCTTTGATTATGACGTTAGTGAGTTCATTTATTGATGAAAAAGCAATGGAAAATTTCAATAAAATAATTGATGTGTGAAGGTGTAAAATCGGCAATGTGGTTAATTTTCTTTAAGGCTTTAAAATTTTCGTGGTACATGGTGCCGCGGCCTTTTAGGGATTTTTAATCTGGTGGTTTTCATTTTTTTCGATTAGTAGTGATGTACAATAAATATATTGTTCCAAACAATGCTGCGACGCTAAAACATAACCCATAATAGAGTACATATAATCCATTCTTGCCGATGGTGTCTTTGAATATACCTTTGTGCCAAAAATCTTCTTTAGTAAATTTCAATGCGATCAACTCTATGGGCTTTTTCGACAGGGGATAAAGCAGGCAGCTAAATAATGAAACAACCAAGATCCATGTTAATATTCTGTTGTCGTGGTTCTCACTCCATTGATAACAAACTATAGCAAAAAAAATATCCCCCAAAAAATATTTTTAAGATAATATTTTATGTCCATATTTATCATCTACTCCTCATTCGGTTGATATTTTTACCTGATAAATTGATAAGCCTTTCTACTCAACGTGAGGCTAAAGTAGTATGGCGGAGATCATATTCCGGGGCCAGTATATTGTTAAAAAGCATTTCCCATTAATGACGTTGATCGCATCATGCCATGATCTGGCTCTTATGACAGGGGGAAGCCCCCCTGTTAAACTTAGCGCTACACTTCTTCCGGAATGACACAGTCTAATGAGTCAACACGCACTATTCAGCCAGCTGCCCGCGACGGATCGTCTGCTGCGAGAGCCGGCGTTTACGGCGCTGTGCGCCGAATTTGGTCACACCCGACTGGTGGATACTCTGCGGCAGATGCAGGTGGCGGCGCGCGATGAAATACGCGCCGCTCAGCGGCTGCCTGAGTGGAGCGCCGACTGGGCGGCGGAAGCGCTAAGACGCCTGCATAAAGATGAAGAGAGCGCCCTGCGTCCGGTGTTTAATCTGACGGGCACGGTGCTGCATACCAATCTTGGTCGCGCCGTTCAGGCAGAAGCGGCGGTAGAGGCGGTCAGTCGCGCCATGCGTTCTCCGGTGACCCTGGAATATGATCTGGATGACGCCGGGCGCGGCCATCGGGATCGCGCGCTGGCGAAGCTGCTGTGCGAGCTGACCGGTGCGGAAGACGCCTGCATCGTCAATAACAATGCGGCGGCGGTGCTGTTGATGCTGGCGGCCTGTGCGCAGGGCGGCGAAGTGGTGGTTTCCCGCGGCGAGCTGGTGGAGATAGGCGGTGCTTTCCGAATTCCTGATGTGATGCGCCAGGCGGGATGCCAGCTTCACGAGGTCGGCACCACCAACCGCACTCACCTTAAAGATTACCGCCAGGCCATTGGGTCGGAAACCGCGCTGCTGATGAAGGTGCATACCAGCAACTACCAGATTAGCGGCTTTACCAAATCGGTCTGCGAAGAGGAGCTGGCGCAGCTGGGGGCGGAAAGCGATATCCCGGTGGTGGTGGATCTGGGCAGCGGTTCGCTGGTGGATCTTACCCAATACGGTCTGCCCGCAGAGCCGATGCCTCAGCGCCTGATTGCGGCTGGCGTCAGCCTGGTGAGTTTTTCGGGCGACAAGCTGCTGGGGGGGCCCCAGGCCGGTATTATCGTCGGGAAGAAAGAGTTAATCGCCCGCCTGCAGTCGCACCCGCTGAAGCGAGCGTTGCGTGCCGATAAAATGACGCTGGCGGCCCTGGAAGCCACGCTGCGCCTGTATCGCCACCCGGAGAGACTGGTGGAACGTTTACCCACCCTGCGCCTGCTCACCCGTAAACCGGCAGAGATTCAGGCCCAGGGGGAGCGCCTGTTGCCGCTGCTGGCGCCGCACTATCCGGATTTTGAACTGCGGGTGGAGCCCTGCCTGTCGCAAATAGGCAGTGGTTCGCTGCCGGTTGACCGTCTGCCTGGCGCTGCGTTGACCTTTACCCCGCGCTCCGGTCGTGGCAGCGCGCTGGTTCGCCTGGCGGAGCGCTGGCGCGGCGCGGCGCGTCCGGTTATTGGCCGTATCAATGATGGAAAGATGTGGCTGGATTTACGCTGCCTGGAGGATGAGGCAGGCCTGATGGAGATGTTGCAGTCATGATTATTGCCACCGCCGGGCATGTGGACCACGGCAAAACCACGCTATTGCAGGCGTTAACCGGCGTCAATGCCGACCGGCTACCGGAAGAGAAGAAGCGTGGGATGACCATCGATCTGGGTTACGCTTACTGGCCTCAGCCAGACGGTGAGGTCATTGGTTTTATCGATGTGCCCGGGCACGAAAAATTCCTGGCCAATATGCTGGCGGGGGTGGGGGGAATCGACCATGCCCTGCTGGTGGTGGCCTGTGACGACGGCGTCATGGCACAGACCCGGGAGCACCTGGCGATTTTGCAACTGACTGGCCTGCCGTCGCTAACGGTGGCCCTGACCCGGGCAGATCGGGTTAGCGAAGCGCGTATCCGTGAAGTGGAACAGCAGGTGAGTGAACTGGTGACTTCGCTGGGCTGGCCGACGGCATCGCTGTTTGTTACGGCGGCTCCTCAGGGCACGGGTATTGAGGCGCTACGCCAGCATCTTCGACAGCTGGATGGTCGCGAGCATCCCGCCAACCGGCGTTTTCGGCTGGCTATCGACCGTGCTTTCACCGTTAAGGGGGCCGGACTGGTGGTGACCGGGACGGCGCTTTGCGGCGAAGTGAGCGTGGGCGATACCCTGTGGCTGACGGGGATGGATAAGCCGATGCGCGTGCGTGGCCTGCATGCCCAGAACCAGCCGGTGGAAAAGGCTCGCGCCGGGCAGCGTATTGCGCTGAATATTAGCGGCGATGCGGAAAAAGCGGATATTCAACGCGGCGACTGGTTACTGGCGGCGCGCCCCGGCGAACCTTCCGAACGGATTATTGTTCAACTGAGCGGCAACGCGTCGCTCCAGCAGTGGCAGTCGCTGCATCTGCACCATGCCGCCCGCCACATTACCGGGCGGGTATCGCTGCTGGAAGGCGATCTGGCGGAACTGGTGCTGGATACGCCGCTCTGGCTGGCGGATAACGACCGGCTGGTACTGCGGGACATCAGTGCCCGAACGACGCTTGCGGGCGCGCGAGTGGTGCTTCTGAATCCGCCACGGCGCGGTAAGCGTCAGCGGCCATTTCTCGACTGGCTGGCGCAACTGGCGAACGCCCGGGACGACGAGGCCTCCTTCACGGCCTGGCTTCAGCGCGGCGCCGTACCGCTGGCGGCCTTCGCCTGGGCGCGTCAGCTTTCACCAGCGGGCATGATGCAGCTTACCCGGCGCCCCGGACTACTGCTGGCGGGCGATCATGTGTTAAGTCCATCCGTTGCTGCCGTCTGGCAGCAGACGCTGCTGAAAACGCTGGCGCGTTACCACGAGCAGCATGACGATCAGCCGGGGCCGGGGCGTGAACGGCTGCGGCGTATGGCGTTGCCGACGGAAAACGAGGCGCTGGTGCTGGGGCTTATTGAACGGCTGCGCCAGGAAGGACTGGTGGAAAGCCGTCGCGGCTGGCTGCATTTGCCTGACCATAAGCCGGGCTTTTCCGGTGAACAGCTGGCGCTATGGCAGCAGGTTGAGGCGTTATTTGGCGATGAGCCCTGGTGGGTGCGCGATCTGGCCCGGGAAACCAGCCAGGAAGAGCAGGTCATGCGCCAACTGCTGCGGATGGCCGCTCAACAAGGGCTGATCACGGCGATCGTTAAAGATCGCTACTATCGCCACGACAGGATCCGTGCATTCGCAAATCTGGTGCGGGATCTGGATAAGGAACGGGGTACTACCTGTGCCGCCGATTTCCGCGACCGTCTGGGCGTCGGGCGCAAGCTGGCGATTCAGATTCTGGAATACTTCGACCGCATCGGCTTTACCCGGCGGCGCGGCAATGACCATTTGCTGCGTGATAACGGGCTGTTCGATGCCTGATTGCCGTATCTGCTGTCAAAACCTGTTCCTTAACGCTGTATAGATGCTCGCGGCGTTAAGGAATCGGTTAGCATGGCGCGTTCTGCGGCCCTGCCCGATTCACCGACTTCTCCCGTTACGTGACGGGTACCTCTCCTCCATGGACTGAACTTGCAGTAATTCATCCATTCTTTAGAAGTGATTCGATTAAGTGAAAAAAATAAAACCATTTAATTTTAATGGTTTTTGGCGTCGGTAATCCGGTCACAGTATTCACGGCAGCGGTTGTTATTTTCATGTAGCCATATGGCAATCTGGAGGATAAATAATGACGACAAGCTGCTTTTATATGCCTTCCGTTAACGTTATTGGTCTGCATAGCGTTAAGGATGTGCCTGACTATCTGAAGGAGTGGGGGTTTCAACGCGCGCTGATCGTGACGGATAAGGGGGTATCCGGGCTGGGTATGACGGATATGCTGGTTAAGATATTAGCGCGGGAAAATATTGCGACTTTCGTTTATGACGGCACTCATCCCAATCCGACCACCGCGAATGTGGCGGCGGGACTCGCATTATTGCGGGAATCCGATTGTCAGTGCGTTATTTCTTTAGGCGGCGGTAGCCCGCATGACTGCGCGAAGGCAATCGCGCTGGTGGCGACAAACGGTGGCACCATTCGTGACTACGAGGGCGTCGATCGCTCCCGCCAGCCGCAACTCCCCATGGTGGCGATTAACACCACGGCCGGCACGGCATCGGAGATGACCCGTTTTTGCATCATTACCGATGAAGAACGGCATATCAAAATGGCGATTGTGGACAAGCATGTCACACCCAGGCTTTCCGTTAACGATCCGCAGCTTATGATGGGCATGCCCGCGATGTTGACCGCCGCGACCGGTATGGATGCTCTGACGCATGCGATTGAAGCCTACGTTTCTACTGCGGCGACCCCGATTACTGACGCCTGCGCCCTGAAAGCGATAGCGATGATCGCGCACGCGTTGCCGACCGCCGTTGCCAGCGGCGATGACTGCCGGGCGCGGGAGGATATGGCCTGGGCGCAATTTCTGGCGGGTATGGCGTTTAATAACGCATCGTTGGGCTATGTTCATGCGATGGCGCACCAGCTTGGCGGATTTTACGACCTGCCGCACGGGGTCTGTAACGCGGTGTTGCTGCCTCATGTACAGAAGTTTAACCGGCAGGCTTCAGCGGACAGGCTGCGCGATTGCGCCTGCGCGCTTGGCGTGGACGTCGGATCGTTGAACGCTGCAGAGGGGGCCGATGCCTGTATTACGGCTATCAGTCAGCTGGCCCGGCGTGTTGGTATTCCACGCGGTTTGCGTGAATTGGGCGTGAAAGAGCAGGATTTTTCCGTGCTTGCTGATAACGCTCTGAAGGACGCCTGTGGGTTCACCAACCCGGTTCAGGCGACACACGAGGAGATCGTCGCTATCTACCGTGCGGCGCTGTAAAGCGCGGTATAAGCGCGAAGCATGCAGCGCTTTGCGATGATTTGTGACAATCAGCAAGGAGTCGAACGATGAATAAGAATGCGTTAACGCCCGGCGAATATGGTTATCCACTGCGTCTGAAAGCCCGTTATAACAACTATATTGGCGGGGAATGGATGCCGCCGCAGGCAGGGGAGTGGTACCAGGATCTGACGCCTATTACCGGAAAACCGCTATGCGAGGTGGCTAATTCCACGGCGCAGGATATTGAACTGGCGCTGGATGCCGCCCATGCGGTTAAAGCGCAGTGGGGAAGGACATCGGTGCAGGAGCGAGCATCGCTGCTGTTAGCGATTGCCGATCGCATGGAGCAGAATATTGATCTGTTGGCCGCCGCTGAAACCTGGGATAACGGTAAGCCCATCCGTGAAACCCGTGGCGCCGACGTGCCGCTATCCATTGACCATTTCCGTTACTTTGCCGCCTGTATTCGCGCCCAGGAAGGGGGAATCAGCGAACTGGACGCCGATACCGTCGCTTACCACTTCCACGAGCCTCTGGGCGTTGTGGGGCAAATAATTCCATGGAATTTTCCGTTACTGATGGCCTGCTGGAAGATGGCGCCTGCCCTGGCGGCAGGGAACGCGATTGTTCTTAAACCGGCCCGTCTTACGCCGCTGTCTGTTCTCGTCCTGATGGAACTCATTGGTGATTTGCTGCCCCCGGGGGTGATTAATGTCGTGAATGGGGCAGGCGGAGAAATTGGTGAATATCTGGCAACCTCGCCGCGTATCGCCAAAGTCGCCTTCACCGGATCAACGGAAGTGGGGCGGCAGATTATGCAGTACGCCACCCGCAATATCATTCCCGTGACGCTGGAGCTGGGAGGCAAGTCTCCTAATATCTTCTTTGAAGACGTGATGGCGAGGGACGATGCCTACCTGGAGAAGGCTATCGAAGGATTCGCTATGTTTGCCTTCAATCAGGGAGAGGTGTGCACCTGCCCAAGTCGGGCACTGATTCAGGAATCGATTTATGAGCGTTTCATGGAACGCGCCCTGAAGCGCGTAGCAGCGATTCGGGGAGGCAATCCCCTGGATGAAAAGACGCAAATAGGCGCCCAGGTGTCAAAAGGGCAAATGGAAGCCATTCTGAATTATATCGATATCGGCAAACAGGAGGGGGCCAGTTTGCTACTGGGGGGTAACGTGCGCCGTCAGGCCGGGGCGCTGGAAGGGGGATTTTATCTGGAGCCGACGGTGATGAGCGGCCACAATAAAATGCGAATCTTTCAGGAAGAAATCTTTGGCCCTGTGCTGGCGGTGACGACGTTTAAAACGCCGGAAGAGGCGTTGGCTATCGCCAATGATACGCAATATGGTCTGGGGGCCGGCGTCTGGAGCCGGAACGGCGCTCTGGCCTATCGTATGGGGCGTGGTATTCAGGCCGGAAGAGTCTGGACTAACTGCTACCATGCTTACCCTGCCCATGCCGCTTTCGGTGGCTATAAACAATCTGGTATCGGCCGGGAGACCCACAAGATGATGCTGGAGCACTATCAACAGACCAAATGCCTGCTGGTCAGCTACTCAGAAAAGCCGCAGGGACTCTTTTAAATCAACCGAAAGTTTCGCTATTGCCCGGGCGGTATTCTTATCGTTCCGGGCGTTTTTAAGGTAAGAGAAAAAAGAGCTGGCCTGGCCACCGGGATCAATAACGCTCTCTGAAACAGTGGGTATGTTACAGGCACCCCAGAAACGGAGAGATAAGGATGATGAACCGTTTTATTTTCGCCGATGCGGCAAAGTGTATCGGCTGTAGAACCTGCGAGGTGGCCTGCGCGGTAGCGCACCGGGCGGAGCGCAGCGTACAGGGATTAACGGCGCAGACTTTGCTGTCGCGCATTCAGGTGGTGAAAGAGGGAAAGGTGTCCGTGGCGCTGGCCTGTCGTCAGTGCGAAGCGGCGCCCTGTGCTGGCGCCTGCCCTACAGGAGCGTTATGGCGTGGAGGGGGCGCGATACGCGCGCGTGATGCAGACTGCATTGGCTGTAAGCACTGCATAGTGGCTTGTCCCTTCGGTGCCATTAATATCGTGGCAGCCCCGGCCAATGGGGGGATGCAGATAGTGAAGTGCGATCTGTGCCACGAACGGGCAGGCGGCCCGGCCTGTGTCAGCGTCTGCCCCACCGGGGCGCTCAGTTGTCTGGACTACCGGGCGTTAGCCGCCGCCGGTGTGCGTAAACGGCAGCGTACGGCCTGCGCGCCGTCGGCTATGGCGTAGTTTCGCGCCAGGCTCGTTCAACCTCTTCGGCCAGAATCTGAACTCCTTTCTCAATCTGTGCCGGTTCCGGTACATAGTTCATTCGCATGCACTGGTGGGTATGGGGCCAGGGCTTATCCAGCCCGGGGAAGAAGTGATTACCCGGCACCATCAGTACGCCGCGTCTCTTCAGACGCTGATAAAGCTGTTCGGTTGTGATGGGCAAATCCTTAAACCAGAGCCACAGGAAGATGGCACCTTCCGGTTTATGGATCAGACAGCGTTCCGGCGACAGCCAGCGCCGCAGGATGGCGATGGTCTCTTCGACCCGCTGCTGATAGAACGGCTTGACCACTGTTTCCGAGAGGCGCAGCAGATCGTTACGCTTGATCATTTCACAGGCGATAGCCGGGCCCACGCCGCCCGGCGCCAGGCTGATAATGCCGTTCATATTGCTGATGGCGCTAATCAGCGCCTCGTTGGCGATAATAATGCCGCAGCGGCTTCCCGGCAGGCCTAGCTTGGAAAGGCTCATACACAGAATGATGTTCGGATTCCACAGCGGGCGGGCTTCGCTAAAGATAATTCCCGGGAAGGGCAGACCATACGCATTGTCGATCACCAGCGGGATGCCGTGCTGATTGGCCATAGCATCCAGCTTACGCAGCTCATCGTCGGTAATGACGTTGCCCGTAGGGTTGGTGGGGCGTGATACGCAGATCATGCCGGTATCTTCGCCGATATGCAGATGTTCGAAATCGACGTGATATTTAAACTGCCCGTCCGGCAGCAGTTCGATGTTGGGGCGGGTGGAAACGAACAGGTCGTCTTCCAGTCCGGATTCGGCATAGCCGATATATTCCGGCGCCAGCGGGAACAGAACCTTCTTCACGCTGCCGTCCGCCCGACGCCCGGCGAACAGATTAAATAAGTAGAAAAATGCGCTCTGACTGCCATTTGTCAGTGCAATATTCTGTGGCCCGATATCCCAGCCTTCGCTCTCCCGCAGCATCGAAGCCAGAGCTTTCAGCAGTTCATCCTTCCCCTGAGGCCCGTCGTAGTTACACAGCGAGCGGGTCAACTGACCATCGGCGAGCATCTCGTTCAATAGCCCCTGGAAGTAGTCATTCATCGCCGGAATTTGTGCCGGGTTTCCACCGCCAAGCATGATGGCGCCGGGGGTTTTCAGGCCGTCGTTAAGATCTTCCATCAGTCGGGTAATGGCGGAGGGACGGGTGAATTTATTGCCGAAAAGTGAAAACGTCATAGCGGTCAGTCAGTCGCAATCCTGGAGAAGGAGCTAACCATAGCGCCAGAGTTCCCGCTCTGCAAACTGTGTGTCATCGCCTGGATTAGTTAATCATGCTTTTATTTTTTGAAAATTTAGATAAAACGGCTGAATTTTCCGTATTGATGGCTCGGGAAGGATGTTGACCGTGGTGGGACTGAGGATTACGCATCAATTTTAGTCATTGAAATCACGATAAAATAGTCGAAATAAGGAGTTTTTTAGCAAACTTTGAGGCTATTTCCGTGACGCTGATTCGGATTTTGTTTATTCATTTAGTGTCCCGAAGTCTGTACATTTGATATACTTCTCGGGTTTATTCCTGAATTTTACTTTTCAAACATAAGGATGTACGACGCTGTCGCATCCAACCAGGAGACATAATGATATCGTCACGCTACCGACGCGTCGGGGCTGCGGTAATCCTGTCTCTCGCGTGGGGTTTTGCCGGCAACGCGCTGGCAAGCAAGCAAGAGACAGGCATAACGAGTCATAAAGCCCAGACTACACAAAGTAAGTTACTGACAAAAAATAATAAAGAGTATTCTCGCAATAGTGAAAGCGGACCACTTCCTGATTTGCGAAAATACCCTTCCGGAACGGCAAGGAAAAAGGCGTTTATCCGGACGGTGATGCCATCCATTAAGCGTCAGAATGCGGCAATTTCCGCAGACCGTAACTGGCTGGTGCAAAAGCGCTACGACAGTCGCTGGTCGCCAGCCGAAAAGGCGCGGATGAAGGCGCTGGCGGCGCGCTATAAGGTATCCTGGAACGGGAATCCCCGTTCGGTGCCCTGGAACACGCTTCTGGAGCGCGTAGACATTATTCCCAGCAGCATGGTGGTGACCATGGCGGCGGTAGAGAGTGGATGGGGAACCTCCAGGCTGGCTCGCGCTAACACCAACCTGTTCGGGATGAAGTGTTCCAGCCGCAGCTGTAATCGCGGCGCGGGGAAGATTGGCGGGTATCAGCACTTCGATTCGGTGAAGGAATCGGTGACGGCTTACGTAAACAATCTGAACACGCACCCGGCGTACAAATCCTTCCGGAAGTCGCGCGCCCAGTTGCGCAAGTCGGATACGGAACTGACGGCGGGCAACATGATCCATAAGTTGAAGGGCTATTCCACCAAAGGGAAAAGCTACAACAACTATTTGTTCTCTTTGTATCAGAGCAATCAGCACCTGCTGACGGCGTCTAACTGATACTTCGGGTTCAACAGGCAACAAAGCCCCCGCTTGCGGGGGTTTTGTCGTTTAGCGATGGATAGATTCTTTGTCGCCGCGATCGGGTTCAGTGCGGGCGCCAACTTCATTATGGCGTTCCCGGTAGTCCCGGGGCGTGGTTCGATACTCCTTGCGGAACACGGAGTAGAAATACTGCAGCGACGGATAGCCGCACATGCGCGAGATTTCATTAATCGACAGCGAGGTGGCGACCAGCAGACTGCGGGCTTTCTCCAGCTTTTCGGCGTGGATAACGGCATGGATAGTTTCGCCGACTTCCTCCTTAAAGCGCTTTTCCAGATTGGAGCGGGAGATACCCACGGCATCCAGTACCTGTTCGACTTTAATACCCTTGCAGGCGTGGTTGCGGATATAGTGCATGGCCTGAATTACCGCGGGATCGTGCAGTGAGCGGTAGTCGGTTGAGCGGCGTTCCACCACCCGGGTGGGCGGCACCAGTATCCGCTGTAGCGGCGGCTGCTCCCCGGCCAGCAGCCGGTGCAGCAGGTCGGCGGCCTGGTAGCCCATCTGGCGGGCTCCCTGAGCCACGGAAGAGAGCGCTACCCGGGACAGATAGCGGCTCAGCTCTTCGTTATCGATGCCGATGACACACAGTTTTTCGGGCACGGGAATATGTAGATGATCGCAGACCTGCAGCAGGTGACGGGCCCGGGCGTCGGTTACGGCGATAATTCCGGTCTGGGGCGGCAGCGTTTGCACCCAGTCCGCCAGCCGGTTCTGAGCGTACTGCCAGTGTTCCGGGGCCGTTTCCTGGCCCTGGTAAACCACGCCGCGGTACTGTTCCCGTTCCATCAACTGGCGAAACGCCAGCTCCCGCTCTTCCGCCCAGCGTTTACCGCTGCTGGCGGGCAGTCCGTAGAACGCGAAGCGGTGCAGCCCTTTTTCCTTCAGATGCAGGAAAGCGCGCTCAATTAGCGCGAAATTATCGGTGGCGATGTAGTGCACCGACGGATAGAGCGCGGGATCGTGGTAGGAGCCTCCCACGCCGACAATAGGCACATTAGTGCCGCTCAGCAGAGTTTCAATGTCTTTGTCATCAAAGTCGGCGATAACGCCGTCTCCCAGCCACTGGCTGATGTTGTCGAGACGGGTGCGGAAATCCTCTTCAATGAAAATATCCCACTCGGACTGAGACGCCTGCAAATATTCGCCTACCCCTTCCACCACCTGGCGGTCGTAGGCTTTGTTGGCATTGAATAACAGCGTAATGCGGTGACGTTTCTCAAACATGTTTCTCTGTACCTGGATGAATCCTTCCCTTCAATACCATAAAGCGGGCTTTTCGGGGGGAACCATAGTTGAGAATTGCGATCGCGGACGGTTTCCGGGGAAGCGTTGCATCGGATGCTGACGATACGGCGTGATACCGCTGATGCGGCGCGCTTTTCTCGCTGTTATCCATCTCATTTCTTATTTTTGCATTACGTTTTTTTGTTTTATTTTTTCCTCAGGAAATTATCGATAATTATTCAGATGGATAGTGTGCATTTATGGAACAGAAGGCCTTTTTGGGATCTGGCGCACGTTTGTGTATTCTCTTAATCGCGGTGTGAAATAACGTAATTGAGCTGGAAAAGCGGAAAATCCAGGATGAATAAACCATCACTACCTGATGTCGTTATTCTGAATCTGGAGCCGATTATGGATGCTTATTTCGATAAACTCGACCGCGTACGTTACGAAGGGCCGAAAACCACCAATCCGCTGGCATTTCGCCACTACAATCCGGATGAGCTGGTACTGGGTAAGCGCATGGAAGATCATCTGCGTTTCGCCGCCTGCTACTGGCACACTTTCTGCTGGCCCGGTAACGATATGTTCGGCGTGGGCGCGTTCGAAAGGCCCTGGCAGCAGCCGGGCGATGCGCTGGCGTTGGCGGAGCGCAAGGCGGATGTCGCCTTTGAGTTTTTCCATAAGCTGAATGTGCCGTACTACTGCTTCCACGATGTGGATGTCTCGCCCGAAGGCGGTTCGCTGCGCGAATACCGCAACAACTTTGCTCATATGATCGAGATTCTGGCCGCGAAGCAGCAGCAGACTGGCGTTAAGCTGCTGTGGGGCACCGCCAACTGCTTTACCAATCCACGCTACGGCGCTGGCGCCGCGACCAATCCAGACCCGGAAATCTTCGCCTGGGCGGCAACTCAGGTCGTTAGCGCCATGGAAGCCACCCATAAACTGGGGGGGGAGAATTACGTGCTGTGGGGGGGCCGCGAAGGCTACGAAACCCTGCTGAACACCGATTTGCGCCAGGAGCGCGAGCAGATTGGCCGCTTTATGCAGATGGTGGTGGAACACAAACATAAGATTGGCTTCCAGGGCACCCTGCTTATCGAACCGAAGCCTCAGGAGCCGACCAAGCATCAGTATGACTACGATGCCGCGACGGTGTACGGCTTCCTGAAGCAGTTCGGCCTGGAAAAAGAGATCAAACTGAATATTGAGGCGAACCACGCCACCCTGGCTGGCCACTCTTTCCATCATGAAATCGCCACGGCTATCGCGCTGGGCCTGTTCGGCTCGGTTGACGCCAACCGCGGCGATCCGCAGCTGGGCTGGGATACCGACCAGTTCCCGAACAGCGTGGAAGAGAACGCACTGGTGATGTACGAAATCCTGAAAGCGGGCGGGTTCACCACCGGCGGCCTGAATTTTGACGCCAAGGTGCGTCGCCAGAGTACCGACCCTTACGATCTGTTCTATGGTCATATTGGCGGCATGGACACCATGGCGCTGGCGCTGAAGATTGCGGCGGGCATGGTGGAAGACGGCGAACTGGATAAGCGGGTCGCGCAGCGCTACGCCGGGTGGAACGGCGAACTGGGCCAGCAGATTATGAAAGGGCAGATGAACCTGGCGCAGGTGGCGGAGTACGCGCAGCAGCATAACCTGGCGCCACATCATAAGAGCGGCCATCAGGAGCAGCTTGAAAACCTGGTCAATCACTATATCTTTGATAAGTAAGGTTAGCGCGCCAGGGGAAACCCTGGCGCAGTACTAAGGAGCGCCTTATATGTATATCGGGATCGATCTGGGTACCTCCGGGGTTAAGGCGATTTTGCTGGGGGAAGAGGGGGACGTTCTGGCCTCCTGCACCCAGAAGCTGACGGTGTCTCGCCCCCATCCGCTCTGGTCTGAACAGAACCCTGAAGAGTGGTGGCAGGCCACTGATGCCGCCATGCGCGGTCTGGCTGGCCAGCATCCGCTCGATGGCGTCAAGGCTATCGGGCTTTCCGGGCAGATGCACGGCGCCACTCTGCTGGATAAACAGCAGCAGGTGCTGCGTCCGGCGATTCTGTGGAACGATGGGCGCTGCGCGAAAGAGTGCGACTGGCTGGAGTCGCAGGAGCCCGCTTCGCGTCGTATTACCGGCAACCTGATTATGCCTGGTTTTACCGCACCCAAGCTGGTGTGGGTGGCTCGCCACGAGCCAGAGATTTTCCGCCAGCTGGATAAAGTTCTGCTGCCTAAAGATTATCTGCGGCTGCGCATGACCGGCGAGTTCGCCAGCGATATGTCAGACGCCGCAGGCACCATGTGGCTCGATGTCGCAAAACGTGACTGGAGCGACGAGATGCTGGCGGCCTGTGATATGAACCGGGAGCAGATGCCGGCGCTGTTTGAAGGCTGTGAGATTACCGGTCATTTACGCAAAGCGGTAGCGGAGTCCTGGGGCATGGGCTGTGTTCCTGTGGTGGCGGGTGGAGGAGACAACGCCGCGGGTGCCGTGGGCGTAGGTATGGCCGATGCCGGTCAGGCCATGCTGTCGTTGGGCACCTCCGGGGTCTATTTCGCCGTTAGCGATGGGTTCCTGAGCAAACCGGAGCGCGCAGTGCACAGTTTCTGCCACGCGTTACCTCAGCGCTGGCATCTGATGTCGGTGATGCTGAGCGCGGCCTCCTGTCTGGACTGGGCCGCGCGGCTAACGGGGATGGAGAACGTACCGGCCCTGCTGGCGGCGGCACAAAAGGCCGACGAGCAGGCGGGGGAACTCTGGTTCCTGCCTTATTTGTCCGGTGAGCGTACGCCCCATAACAATCCTGAAGCCAAAGGCGTTTTCTTCGGCCTGACGCATCGGCATGGCCCGGCAGAGCTGGCGCGCGCGGTGCTGGAAGGCGTGGGTTACGGTCTGGCAGAGGGTATGGATGTGGTGCATGAATGCGGCGTCGCGCCACGGAGCGTAACGCTCATCGGCGGCGGCGCCCGCAGTCCGTACTGGCGCCAGATGCTGGCGGATATCAGCGGCCAGGTGCTGGATTATCGTACCGGCGGCGATGTGGGGCCCGCGCTGGGCGCAGCCCGGCTGGCGCAGATTGCGCTGTCTCCTGGCCGTTCGCTTGGCGAGCTGTTGCCGCAGCTGGCACTGGAGCAGCGCCATGAGCCGGATGTGGCGCGCCATCAACGCTACATTGAGCGGCGTAAAGTCTTCAGCGATCTGTACCATCGGCTGGAACCGCTGATGTCGGTGAAGTGAGCGTTAAATCAACGCCTCCGTCGCCGGAGGCGTTCTTATCAGCAGACGTAGCGGCGGCTATCGATGCGCCGCAGCCCCATCGCCAGCAGTACGCTGCCGCATAGCGTGGCGGTGAACACCCAGACCATATCCAGCGTGGGCCACTGTTTCATATCCAGATTGTGGGTGCGCAGAAAGTGGATAAACAGCGCGTGGAAGCCATAAATACCCAGAGAATGACGGGAGATAAACGCCAGCCCGGGCAGCGGACGGGCATTAAGCCACTGTTTGGCCATCATCAGCGCGCAGAGCGTCGCCAGGAAGACCAGCGGCCCGCAGTAAAGGTACCAGGTGTCTGCGAAGTCCCCACGCGCCAGCAATTCACGCCAGGTTCCCCAGCCGATCGCCGCCACGCAGCCCACAAAACCAACAGCGGAAAGGGTGGCAGTACGCCCCTTGCCGGTTTCCATCATGCCGATAGCGCGCCCCAGTACGCCATACAGCACGTAGTAGAAGGTATCGCCGTTAATATAGAGATTCACCGGCAGCCATTGCAGCCTGGCGATGCTTTGCGCCGGCGTATTGGGATTAGCGATAACCCCCAGTACCAGCAGGAGGGGAATCAGCGTTTTAACAGAGGTTTTTTTTACTTCGATCAGCGGTGACAGCAGGTAGACGGCAAACAGCGCGAAGAAAAACCACAGATGATAGAACACCGGCTTCTGGAACAGATTGGTCAGCGACAGCCCCACGCTGATGGGCGTTAACAGCCAGATGTAGAGCAGCGCTACCGCGCTGTAAAACAGCAGGCACAACGTGATGCGCAGAAAGTGGCGCCCCTGTGCGCTGCGTTCACCAAAGAACAGGTAGCCGGAAATCATAAAAAATAGCGGAACGCAGACCCGGGATGCCGCATCAAGCAGGTTCGCCAGCCACCAGTCGGCGGCGCTAATCAGATCGGGGTTAGTCACATACCAGGCCGTGGTATGAATGATGATAACCATCAGGCAGGCAATACCACGCAGGTTATCAATCCAGTTTATCTTTTGCGGCATTCAGATCCTCTGTTATATCTTTTTAGTCATGCAGTGTGACTGCCGGAAGGGCAGATTGGCTTCCCGGAACCGTCTGAGTTTTGCGGTTTATCTTGCTCAGGTTTGCCGGGCTTTGCAAAATGCGGGTTCGCCGTTGGGCGTCCTGGAAGGGAAAAAGGATAAATAATGCGCAAAATTGAGATCCGGGTGGCGGTACTGGCACTGATGCTGGCGGGGTGCGGCGCACCCCAGCATGAAGAGCGGCATACCCAGTACGCTCAGACAGCGCGGATCGACGCGGCGCGAGCGTTAACCATGGAGCAGCAATGTCGGGGCAGCGCCGCCCGTCAGTACAATACACAACCTCCGCAGATTGAAATTCAGGGGCTTGAGGCATTTCAGGGAAGCTACGAAGTGCGTGGCGTTACCCGCTCCCGGGAACAATTCACCTGTACTTTCGAACCAGACGGCCAGTTTCTGCACCTTTCCATGCGCTAGAGGATAATTTGTGAACAGCTTAACGATTTTAAGCATTCTTGTATGGTAGTTGTATTATTCTGCATCATTTTCGATTAAAACGTTATTCGGGAACGGTAAGACGTAGTGATGCATAATTAATACTACGTTTTATCACTTCCAGTAATATTATTTGCGGCGCAAGGGCAGGTGCTGTTATTCAACGCAGGCGAACCTGGCATTCAAATTAAATAATTATTTATCTGATTTACCCATTATTTACTGGCATTTCTATGCCTGCCAGCACTTGCATGACGAATAATGTAAGAAAAATGAGGGGGAAATATGTTTAAGCTAATCGGGGGGGGAACCCGAGCGGTGGTGCTGGCGGTGTTAATGGCGGCTTCCACAACGGCTATTGCGGGTCATACATTGAATGTCAGTACGTCTTTGTCACCTGACGATCCGGTATTTAAAGGGCTACAGCAATTTAAAAAATCGGTGGAGTCACGCAGCGACGGTAAAGTAAAAATTCGCCTTTTCTCCAGCGGTCAGTTGGGCGCCGATAATGAACTGTTACAGCACGCTCAGTCAGGCAGTAATGTTGGCGTTGTGGTCGATGGTGCACGTCTCTCCTCTTTTGTGCCTGAGCTGGCTTTATTACCCGCTCCCTTTGTTTTTCCTGACTATGCGGCCCAGAAAAAATTTGTCAGCAGCGCTATTTTCCAGGGCTGGCAGCAAAAGCTCACCGAAAAATCTGGCCTGACGGCACTGTCGTTTAACTGGTATCAGGGCGCGAGAATGCTGGTGACCCAGAAAAAAATAACCACACCGGCTGATTTACATGGCGTGAAGGTACGGGCGCTGGAAGCGCCGGTCACTATCGAAGCAATCAAGTGCCTGGGCGGCGAGCCCACGCCGCTCTCCTGGTCTGAAATTTACTCCTCCATTCAGACCGGAATCGTGAATGCCGCTGAAGCGCAGCCTACGGCGATTTATGGCAGTAAGCTGTTTGAAATCACCAAATACATCACGAAAACCAACCATATCTATCTGACCACCGGCATTATCGTTTCTCAGAAGTGGCTGGATACACTGCCGCCAGATCTCCAGAGCCTGTTGCGTGAAGAAGCGCAGAAACAGGGGGAAGTGGCTTCACAGAATGTACTGGCCGTGGAAGACAGCCTGCTGCAGGAGATGGCAAAACAGGGCGTTACCGTGGAAGAGGTCGACCGGGCGCCGTTCCAGAAGGCCTGCGCCTATGTCCCTGGCAAGATGCATCTACAAACCGCCTGGCAGCAGGTTCAGGACGTTATCAACGAGTCATCCCATTGATATTAAGAGGGCCACGCGGTCGGCCCTCTGCCACCTTTGAGGTTTATCATGCTGTTGTTTCGTCAAATTGAGCTGGCGCTGACGCGTATCGGCCTGGTCGCTATCGTGGTGATTATCCTGGCGGGGGGCGTAGGTCGTGCACTGGGATATCCCCTGATCTGGTCGCTGGAAGTCGCGATGGTTATTTTTGCCTGGGTTAGCGTGCTGGCTATCGACTATGCGTTGCAGACCCGTCGCCATATCGGTATCGACGCCGTTGTCAATCTGATGCCGCCTCGTTTACGTCAGCTCTGTGAATGGATTAACGAACTGTTGATTCTGGCCTTCCTGGGATGTGGCGTTTGGTTTGGCTGGTCGTTTACCGCCATGACCTCATCCAGCGTCTTGCCGGTGACCGAGCTTTCCGTGGCCTGGCTAAACAGCGCTGTTCCCACGGGCTGTATGCTGATGTTCATCACCAGCGCGTTACATCTTATTCGCGGCTGTCCGCGGCCGCAGGGAGAGGCTTGATGATTATTGTGACTGTTGTCGTATTCCTGCTGTTGCTGGTGATCGGTATGCCCGTTGGGTTTGTGATTGCCATCTCCAGCCTCTGTTATTTCTTTTTCGCCGACTTCCTGCCTATTGGTATTGCCTTTCAGAAGTTTACCGCGCCGACCCAGTCGTTTCCGATTATGGCGACACCGCTATTCTTGCTGGTGGGTAATTTGCTGAATAAGACCGGCGTTACCCACCGGCTGCTGGATTTCGCACGGGTGCTGTCGGGCTGGATGGTAGGGGGGCTGGCGCAGATTAACGTGCTGCTGGCCTGCCTGCTGGGTGGCGTTTCCGGTTCGGCAACCGCAGATGCGGCGATGCAGGCCAAGGTGCTGGGGCTACCGATGATCGCCCGGGGCTATCCAAAGGCTTTCAGCGCGGTGGTGATCGCTTTTAGCTCGCTGATTACGGCTACCATTCCGCCCAGTATTCTGCTGATTCTCTACGGTTTTGTGGGGAACGTCTCGATCGGTAAGCTGTTTATTGCCGGTATCGTTCCGGGGTTGTTGCTGACCACCATTCTGATGGTCACTAATTTCCTGCTGGCGCGCCGTATGGGCATCCGGCCGGAAACGCAAAAGATGCCGACCCGCCACGAGGTGTGGCAGAGCTTTCGTCAGGGCTTCTGGGCGCTGATGTTCCCCGTGGTGTTGATTCTGGTGATCCGTATGGGGTTTTTCACCACCACCGAAGCGGGAGCCTTTATCGTGCTCTATGCCTTTGTCATAGGCCGCTATATCTACAAAGAGCTGGATAACCGCGCGCTGTGGGAGGTGCTAAAAGAGACGGTGAACGACATTGGTGTGGTCATGCTGCTGATTATGTCGGCGGCGATTCTGGGTCATGTCACCATTATCGATCAGATTCCACAAACCCTGGCGGAGTTGTTGACCAGCGTAACGGAAAATCGTTATGGCATTCTGATTCTGCTACTCGCCTTTATTACCGTGGCCGGAATGATCTTCGACGGCAGCGTAATTATCCTGCTGCTGACGCCCATTCTGCTGCCCATCGCTATGCAGGCGGGGTTTGACCCGGTGCATTTCGGACTGATCTTCGTGGTGCTGACGCTATTGGGAGCGAATACGCCGCCGGTGGGGATCTGCATGTACACGGTATGCGGCATTCTGAACTGTAGTTCGGTGGCTTTTGTGAAAGCTTCTGTTCCCTATCTGGTGGCGTTTTTCCTGTTTATCGCCTTACTGGTTATCTTCCCGGGACTGGTGCTGTTCCTGCCCTCCACGCTGATGTAAACCGGGCCGGGGGCGCGCGCCCGGCTCAGAACTTGCTGCGATGGGTGGCGATTCGGGCTGTATATCTGACGGTCAAAGGGTATACTGGCCGTTTCCCAAATCTATCACTCGTATCGCACACGACATATTATGCAAAAGTTTGATACCAGGACCTTTCAGGGCCTGATCCTGACCTTACAGGATTACTGGGCCACGCAGGGCTGCACCATTGTCCAACCTCTGGACATGGAAGTCGGCGCTGGCACCTCTCACCCGATGACCTGCCTGCGCGCGCTGGGGCCGGAACCTATCGCCGCCGCCTATGTTCAGCCTTCCCGCCGTCCGACCGACGGCCGTTACGGCGAAAACCCGAACCGCCTGCAGCACTACTACCAGTTCCAGGTCATCATCAAGCCTTCTCCGGACAACATTCAGGAGCTTTATCTGGGCTCGCTGAAGGCGCTGGGTCTGGATCCGACCATTCATGATATCCGCTTCGTGGAAGATAACTGGGAAAACCCGACGCTGGGCGCCTGGGGCCTTGGCTGGGAAGTGTGGCTGAACGGAATGGAGGTGACGCAGTTCACTTACTTCCAACAGGTCGGCGGCCTGGAGTGTAAGCCTGTCACCGGTGAGATCACCTACGGTCTGGAGCGCCTGGCGATGTACATCCAGGGCGTGGACAGCGTCTACGACCTGGTCTGGAGCGACGGCCCGCTGGGTAAAACCACCTATGGCGACGTGTTCCATCAGAACGAAGTGGAACAGTCCACCTATAACTTTGAATACGCCGATGTCGACTTCCTCTTTACCTGCTTTGAGCAGTATGAAAAAGAGGCGCAGCAGCTGCTGGCGCTGGAGAAGCCGCTGCCGCTGCCGGCCTATGAACGTATTCTGAAAGCGGCGCACAGCTTTAACCTGCTGGATGCCCGCAAGGCCATCTCCGTGACTGAACGCCAGCGCTATATTCTGCGTATTCGTACGCTGACTAAAGCGGTGGCGGAAGCCTACTACGCTTCCCGGGAAGCGCTGGGCTTCCCGATGTGCAACAACAATAAGAAGTAAGGGGCGCGCATGTCTGAGAAAACTTTTTTGGTGGAGATCGGCACTGAAGAGCTGCCGCCGAAAGCGCTGCGCAGCCTGGCTGAAGCCTTTGCGGCGCGTTTCACCGCAGAACTGGACGCGGCCTCTCTTGCTCACGGTAAGGTTGAGTGGTTCGCGGCGCCGCGCCGTCTGGCGCTGAAGGTAACAAACCTTGCTGCGGCCCAGCCGGATCGTACCGTAGAGAAACGCGGCCCGGCGGTGGCGCAGGCCTTTGACGCCGAGGGTAATCCCAGCAAAGCGGCCGAAGGCTGGGCGCGCGGTTGCGGCATCCAGGTTTCCGAAGCCGAACGTATGGTGACCGATAAAGGCGAATGGCTGTTGTATCGCGCCCAGGTGAAAGGCGAAAGCGTGGAAGCGCTGGTGCCGGAAATGGTTAATCGCGCGCTAGCGAAACTGCCGATTCCAAAGCTGATGCGCTGGGGCGACAGCGACGAGCACTTCGTGCGTCCGGTGCATACTGTGACCCTGCTGCTGGGCGACCAGGTGGTTCCGGCCAACGTGCTGGGTATTGAGTCCGATCGCATTATTCGCGGCCACCGCTTTATGGGCGAGCCGTCGCTTACCATCGACAACGCCGATCAGTATCCGCAAATTCTGCTGGAGCGCGGAAAGGTAATGGCCGATTACGACGCCCGTAAGGCCAAAATTAAGGCTGATGCCGAAGCAGCGGCGCGTCAGATTGGCGGCAAGGCTGATCTGAGCGACAGCCTGCTGGAAGAAGTGACCTCGCTGGTGGAATGGCCGGTAGTGCTGACCGCGAAGTTCGAAGAGAAATTCCTGGCGGTGCCTGCCGAAGCGCTGGTCTACACCATGAAAGGCGACCAGAAATACTTCCCGGTTTATGACGACGCGGGCAAGCTGCTGCCGAACTTTATCTTTGTAGCCAATATCGATTCCAGAGATCCGCAGCAGATTATTGCCGGTAACGAGAAGGTGGTGCGTCCGCGTCTGGCCGATGCCGAATTCTTCTTCAACAGCGACCGGAAAAAGCGTCTGGAAGACAACCTGCCGCGTCTGGAGACGGTACTTTTCCAGAAGCAGCTTGGCTCCCTGCGCGATAAAACCGATCGCATCGAAGCGCTGTCCGGCTGGATTGCCCGTGAAATCGGCGCTGACGTCACTCACGCTACCCGCGCCGGTCTGCTTTCCAAATGCGACCTGATGACCAACATGGTGTTCGAATTCACCGACACTCAGGGCGTGATGGGGATGCACTACGCGCGTCACGACGGCGAAGCGGAAGATGTGGCCGTTGCCCTGAACGAGCAGTATATGCCGCGTTTTGCCGGTGACGACCTGCCAGGAAGCCTGGTCTCCTGCGCGGTGGCGATTGCCGACAAGATGGACACCCTGGCGGGGATCTTCGGTATCGGTCAGCATCCGAAAGGCGATAAAGATCCGTTTGCGCTGCGTCGCGCCGCGCTGGGCGTGCTGCGTATTATCGTTGAGAAACAGCTGCCGCTGGATCTCCAGACCCTGACCGAAGAGGCGGTGCGTCTGTACGGCGATAAGCTGACCAACGCCAAAGTGGTCGATGACGTTATCGACTTTATGCTGGGCCGCTTCCGCGCCTGGTATCAGGAAGAAGGGCACGCTGTGGATACCATCCAGGCGGTGCTGGCGCGTCGTCCGACCCGCCCGGCAGATTTCGACGCCCGGGTGAAGGCGGTTACTCACTTCCGTACCCTGAGCGATGCTGAAGCGCTGGCCGCGGCCAACAAGCGCGTCTCCAATATCCTGGCGAAGAGCGACGAGCCGCTGAATGACGACGTGCTGGCATCGGCGCTGAAAGAGGACGAAGAGATTCGTCTGGCGCTTCAGGTGCGGGTATTGGGTGACAAGCTGGCGCCGCTGTATCAGGAGGGCCGTTACCAGGAAGCGCTGGTGGAACTGGCTGCGCTGCGCGAGCCGGTGGACGCCTTCTTTGAGAAAGTGATGGTGATGGCGGAAGATAAAGATCTGCGCATCAACCGTCTGACGCTGCTGGCGAAGCTTCGTGAGCTGTTCCTGCAGGTGGCGGATATCTCGGTACTGCAGTAAGCCCTGCCACTGATGGATAAAATGCTCCCTTCGGGGAGCAATGTTGTTAGTGATTGTGTATGAATCCGGAAACGCTCAGCCGTTTCCGGATTTTTTACGTCTGGCACTCAGGGACAGAGTGTCAGTCGATCTCTGCCCGCAGGCCGGTGTGGCCTGCCTGTTGGAGCTTACGAGTTTTGCCTTTTGAAGGGCAATAACAGGTAAAATTTAGTTGTAATTTATCAGAAAGGTTACAGAACTATTTGCCTGACCACTCGTTATTTTATCCTCGGTTTGAGTATATCTCGCTGCCATAGGGATGATAAATTGGCCAGATGAACCTATCGGCATTACATATTCTTTGGGAGTGATGAAGTTGGCAAATTCTGATGAACTTCCATCTCCGTAGGCAAGTTGTATTCCAATGCCAGAAGCACTTGTATTACTTTTGTCTAAAGAAAAAATGCCATTTTGGCTGTCGATTGTTTCTGTATTGGGGGTAAGTAACAGGGATATATTATTGTTTAACGCACCAGGATCCTGTCTTGTCCCATTCGTATATGAGGTTATGAATCTGGTTGAGTTGTAATACCCTGAAAAAACAGGACAGTTAGTCATTGTTATATTGAATTTTTTCCATTCTGAGTTTTTATTTTTATATATGTCTGATATCTCTACGCTACCCATGTTAACATTCACATCAGAAACGTTACAGGTTCGGGATTGAACATTCAGTGAACCACTGAAATTATAATAAATAACATCCCAGGTAAGTTCTGAACCAGAATTTATAGTACTATCAGTCGATGATAGTTTGATGTTTAGCGCCAGAGTCGGTAAGGTGCTTCCCGATAGGGCACCTGGGGTTATATCCCCTATTTTAATTAAGGATAACCTTACCGGAAGGGTGACGGGAATTATAGTACCGACAGTATCAAATAATCTGTCTCCTTGCCATTGCAGTATATTGTCCCCGGGGCCAATAGCGTTGCCTTTGCTATAGTCTCCATGTGGCCAATGGCAGAGGAGATGACATAATTTTAAAATACTGGCTGTCCGTAAGCTTTGAATCTTTTACATCGGCCTTACAAAAATAATTCGGCGGTGTTGAAATAGCGGTTTTGTTCTCGAATATAACGGTACCGTTAGGGGTGTCCGGGCCAACATTTATTGCTCCAGATAAGGGGATGGTATAGGTTACCAGTGGATCGTGATTACAGGTAATACTAGCCGCAAATGAAATCGGTATAGAAAATATGTTCAGGATAAGAATAAAAGCAGTTTTTTTCATTACCATCACTCCTTACACATCGAATCAAAACGCACCAGCCCGTTCGCGGCGCCATCCTTTGACTGCGGCGGCAGAACATAGTGGATCTGGCACTGTTGTGTACCACCACTTCCCCATTTTGCCGTCAGTGTTCCGCGGGTATTTTCCACCCGGGCATACAGCTGTCCGCCCTGGCCAACGCTGCCAACCACGTTCCCCCGGGCGTCATACACTTCGGCGCCAAATGGGACGGATTCGCCACTGCTGCGCCGTGCCTGGATAAGCAGCGGCGTACCCTGCTGGGTTTTAAACACAATTTTGCTTACAGCCCCTTCATAGGGCGCGACTTTCTCACTGGTGTTTTCCAGCTCCACGTTATACGGCAGCCCTTTGGGGTCGATCGTAATTTCGTTCAGTTCATACGGATTCAGGTAAGGCACGGCGGCGTGCCCCCACGGGTCGATGCGGATGCCCGAATAGCCGCTGACTTTCGCGCCCTGCGCCCCTTTGGCTTCCACCACCGCGAAAGTGTCTCCGGTATAAGGGGTTAACGTTGCCGCGTACGGCCAGGCGATCAGTGAACCGCTCATGCCCACCGAACCGTTCTGGTAATGTTTACCCGCTCCATAGGTGGCGGTCAGATTCGTGTAAGGCGTGCGCCAGCCGCCGTTCAGCGACATGCTGCTGCCGGTGCCCTGGTTGTAGTTCATTGCTGTCAGGCCATAGCTGTACTGATAGTCTTCACCGGCGGTGCCCGAAATGCCCACCTGCTCACCGGTGCGTCCGCTGGTGCTGTGGCTCATGCTGGCATTCAGCGTTGGCGTGTTGTAGCCGGGGCTGCCCAGCGGCATTGTCAGGTTCAGCAGCCAGCTGGTTTCCATATGGCCGTCGGTATTACGTACGCGACCGGCACTCAGGCTGTAGCTCAGGCGCCTCCAGTTGTTGCTGTATCCCAGCTGGTACTGCAGATCCGAATTATCCCGGTTCCAGTAATCCTGGCTGTAACCGGTGACGTAGACGTTGCCCCAGCCCTGGGGCAACGTCTGGTTCATGGTCACGTTGAACCGGTTTTTGGGGCGCCATATGGTGTCTGCCGTACCGCCGTGCTTTTCCTCATCAATAGCCCGCATTGCGGTCTGATAGTCGTAATAGCCGGATGTTGAAAAGCGGTAAGCCGCGATGGTCAGGTTACTTTGCGTTTCCGGCAGGTACTTGCTGTAGCTCAGCTGATAGCTCTGCCCGCTGCTGCGGTTGTCTTCCACCGTGCTCAGGTGGGTTCGGGCCTGGGTGACATCGGCGGAAAAGGCGCCCACCGGCGTACTGACGGCCATGCCTCCCTGAATGGCGTAATACCCTGCGCCGCTGCCCTGAATGCCGCCGTAGCCGGTCAGGGTATTCGTTAACCCGCGCTGGTAAGTTGCCTGGTAGAGCGTAGGGTCAAACGATATTGAGGGATCGTTAAGCTTACCCGCCACCACATCATAGTGATGCTGGCCGGGGCGCAGCAGCTGGGTGACAGACGCATAGGGTACCTGGAAGTTCTGAACTGAGCCGTCGGCTTCTGTCACCGTCACGTCCAGATCGCCGCCATAGCCTGTGGGGTAGAGATCGTTAATCACGAACGCGCCAGGCGATACGGTGGTTTCGTAGATGATTCTGCTGTTCTGACGGACGGTGACGCGTGCGTTGGTTCGCGCAATGCCCCGAATATCTGGCGCATAGCCACGCTGTGACTGTGGCAGCATCCGGTCTTCGTTAACCAGCTCGACACCGCGGAAGGGCAGGGTATCGAACAGCTGTCCCGCCGTGCTGGTTTCGCCGATGCGTACCCGACCCTGAATGGCCGGAATATCGCGCTGCACATAGTTATTGGTGGACTGATAGCTACCGCCGCTCTGCTCCTGCCAGGTATAGTTGCCATCATGGCGGAAATACCAGGCGCCCAGATTCAGGCCCGCGTTGATGCCCGCGTATCCGGAATTGTAACTGTGGCCGTTGCTGTGGGTGGTATAGGCGCTGGCGTTATAGCCGAACAGCAGGGCAGGAACACCGCTGTCCCAGAGCTCCGGGCTGACATAACCGCGGGCGGTATTCTGCATCATGGCCTGCGGTACGCTGATATCCAGCCGCTGGGTGCCGGAATCGTAGCCCATGGATGCCTGAGGGATCAGCCGCTCCAGGGTATAGCACTCAGATCCCTGTCGGAGAGAATCGGTAAAACTGCGCGGCAGCTGTGAGTAATTAAAATTAATTTTTCTGAGCAAGTCCGTAGTCAGGCAGGGGCGTATCCGTTTATCTGCCTGCTCGATAAATTTCACCTTCTGGTGGCTGACCATCTGGCCATTAACGTAAATATCCGTAGCCCAGTTTCCGGGCAGAGCGGAATCCCCCCGCTCGAAACGGGATAAGTCCAGACCTTTATCACCGGATGTTCCCAGAAAGATCGGGTCGAAGGTGACAGTATCGTCATTCACACCCGGTGCCGGCTGAGCGGAAGTCTGCGATACCGGAGAGGAGAGGATACCGGCAAAGGTGGTTACTGGTACCGCTGTCATGACTGCTGAGGCCAGTAAGGAGTAATGAAACTGACGCATAATAAACGTTCCTGTTCTGAGTCGTTATTGTTCCGTGTTGTGGAGCCATGACGCTTGTTACAGAGCGGTCTTCACCGTTTTTACGGCACCCCAGTCGTTGATATATTCGTAAATCACCTGCGTACCCTGACTCAGGCTGTGCGCGCTTTTCAGGGGAAAGCGATGGCTGCCCTGCGGGGCCAGCATCTCTCCGGCAATGGTGTGGCCACCGGCCTGAATGGACGCCAGAGAGATGAAATAGGGAGAAGCGTTAGTGGCGACCAGTTCATTTCCTTCCGCACGCCAGGTCACCTTTTCCGCCGCCCCGGAAGCGCCGTTCTGGCTGGCCAGAGCGGCCGGGCGATAGAACAACTTGATGCGGGTCCGGTAGGCGACCTGCAGGCGATTGGGAGAGGCGCCTTTCTTCAGCGGCGGGATTTCCAGTACGTTAAGCCAGTAAACGGATTCCCTGTCTTCAGGCAGGGCCGGTGAGGCGGTATAACTGAGTCGCAGGGTCTGGCTCTTGTCCGGATTAATCCGGTTAATCGGTGGTGTCAGAATAAAGGGTACCTGAATTTTATCGGGGCTGGCTTTGACGTCGCCGGTATCGATCCAGCTCTGAACCAGAACGGGCAATTTTCCCTTGTTGGATAACTTAACAGTGACTTCCTTTTCACTACCGGGATAAACAACCCGGGTACCGTTAACCACCACACTGGCCTGTACCGGCAGAGATAAAAGCGTAAGAAAACTCAGGGCGGCGCAGCAGGCCGACAGAAAAGATTTAACTGACATAACAGGCTCTCCTTAACCGGAAAACAGGGAGACGAATGTCTCCCTGCTGACTTACATGTCGCTTGAAAGGGATTACTTATACTGCAGGTTATAAACGACGCTGCTGGTGACGGTACCCGCGGTAGTCTTGCCGTTCGCGTAATATTCAACGGCGTACGGCAGTGTGGCGGTACCGTCGGTCGCGATATCGACATAGGCCATATCATTGACCTGAGCGGTATTCCCCACGTTAATGACCGCGTAGCTGTTGCTGGCATCCAGCAGTTCCAGATCCACGTTGGTGGCGTCGCCGGAAACATTTTTCAGGCGACCGGTGCTCAGGTCGACGGTGTCACCCGGCTGGAAGAAAGCGGATACGGTGGACTGCTGACCGACGGTGCCGATGGTGCAACCGGAAAGCGCCATACGGAACGCGGTGCGACCGGTGGTGTTACCCGCAGCCGTTAATTCGCTGACGCTAACTGTCGGCAGCGTAACGGTGGCGTCGGCGCCCTGACCTTCAATATTCACATTACAGGTCGTGTCGGTCAGTTTGCCGTTAAAGGTGATGGTGCCTGTAGATGCCGCCATTGCATTGACAGAAACAGCAGACAGCAGGGCAGCCAGTGCTGCAGACAGTACGGTAACTTTACGCATTGTTTTTTCCTTAAAAAGAAATGGTTCCGAGTTTAATTAATCAGTTACTTATAAATAAAAAATGTAATGTATCTTTAAACCGTTATTCCTGTGTTCCCTGTTACCTCCCTGTTATTTTCCCCGTTTGGTTATTTCTGGTATGTATCAGAATGCGGTGAGTTGATTTTCGCTAATCTGGAGATCCGGTTGGCCGGAACCAGTATCGTATCCGACAGACGATTCCATTAATCCAAAGCGAAAGCGGATCAGCGTATAGCAGTAAATCAGATTCACACTATGGGTGCTGTTGAATCCAAACTTTCTCATTATCATGTACTTACGGTTGTGCACGGCTTTGTCCGAAATATTGAGTCGACGAGCGATTTGTAATGTGCCATTACCGGTTTCGACGATTTCACGAATAACGCTGATATCTTTTTCTGAGAGTGGAATCCTGGCCGAGAAACCACGGCGGATAAATTTATATATGGTTTCCAGAGTATCTGACAAAGATGCTCTCTTGGAGATATAACCCAGTTGTAAAGGTGTGCTTCCATTCACCGGGATATCAAATATATGCAGAACATTTTTTTTATTACTAATGACGTTTAATATGCCGTTTATGAATTTTTTTCTTCAACGACAACAATATAAAGCATCACGGGATCGGATGGTATTGACGGGATACATTGTAGATCATTACAAACGAACACATTTACACCAAGATTTTTTAAAAAATTGGTTATTCCATAGGTATAAAATGAGTCATCAGAAAAAACAACGATATCTGTCATGTTCCACCATCCTGGTATTGGTATCCTGCAAAGGAATTAAAAAGTATCGTTAACTAATGAATACGGCTATTCCCATGGGGGAAATAAAGCTGGCCTTCCCTGGATAAACTTTAAATTAGGTATTTCAGTCCAGTGATTTTTGTTCAAAGTAAAAAAATAGCAAAGACGTTTATACCAATTGAAGCGTAATTCGTGATAGTTTTTGGCTATCAATCAACGGGTGATTGATCGCTAAAAACGAAATAATTTTTTAGGTGTTTTTATAAAAAGTAATTATATATCATTGTGTTGTTGGTTGTTTTGGGCTTGCGGCGGTGCTTTGTCTGTGTACAAAAAAGGAACAGTCAGAGTGAATTCCAGGATAAATTGATGGTTAATATTTAGGACATATCAATTTAGATTTTGTTTATGGGTGGGGGGAGGTTTATTTATATATCCTAAGATAAAAATAAAATTCCTAACAAATATCTAAAAATCTTAAGTCTATTGATAGTTGAATCTGAAATGAATGTTTTTTTTGACCTGGATATTTCGGGTGTTGAAATGAAATTCGTTATTTCTTGATATATGGGCCTGGAGCCAGGGAGTCTCTCACGATCAGTTCGCCGCTAAAGTCGTTTCTGTTATTCAACTCGCCGCCATCCAGCATGGCGATCAGTTTGCTTACGGTTTCGGCTATCATGTCAGAGACCGGAATTTTCACGCTGGACAGGGAAGGAATGGTGAAAGGTGCGGTAGGGGTATCGTCAAAACCCAGTACGGAAATTTGTTGTGGCACGGCAATACCTGCCTCGTGCAGGCCTTTCATCGCGCCAATTGCCATATTATCGTTAGCGGCGACCAGAGCGCTGAAAGGGCGACCGTTCGCCAGCAGTTGCCGGGCGGCCTGGCAGCCGCTTTCCGGCGTCCAGCAACCCCCGATAATTAACGCCGGATCAACCGGTAACTGGTGTTGTAACAGTGCCGCCTGGTAACCGGAAAGGCGCTCCAGGCTGGTTGGCGAGCCCTGAGTACCGCTCACAAAAGCAATCTCCCGGTGCCCCTGGCGAATCAGGTGGTCGACGGCATTGAAGCAGGTCGTTCTGTGATCGGCAAAAATGCAGTGGCTGGGGTTCTTTCTGAGACGGCGGTTAAACACCATAATCGGCTGGCGGTGGCTGGCAATAATCTCGTCCATCTCGTCCGGGCTCAGAAAACGCGGATAGATAATTAACGCGTCGCAGCGCAGATCGAGGAGCAGTTGAATGGCCTGGCGTTCCTGTTCGGCACTGTGCTTGCCGTCGGCCAGAATCAACTGCCGGCCACGCTCTTCAGCCATTCTGGCGGCCTGGGAAAGCAGCTCGCTAAAGTAGCTGCCGTGGTATAGCGTGTTGGTCATCACCAGCCCCAGGGTTTGCGATTTGCGGGTGGCGAGCTGCCTGGCCAGCAGATTGGGCCGGTAGCCGCTCTCTTCGATGGCTTTAAACACCCGTGCCCTGGTCGTTTCGCCGACGTAGCCATTGCCGGACAGCACCCGGGAAACAGTGGCTTTAGATACGCCCGCCCTTTTTGCCACCTCAAGCATGGTTGTCATTTGATCCCGCCGTTCCGTTTTGACTCGCTGTGGCAACAGTTTACTTCAGCACTCGCATTTTTTCAGCCGCCGTAAAACGGCGTTCTTCACGGTTAATAGTGATTAATATCTCAAATTTGAAATCGTGTTTCCGGAAATTTATTGCGATCGTATTTTGATCTATCCATGATTTTGTGAAACCGGTTTCCTATGCTGTTCCATCGGATGATAGCGACTGGAGCACCGTGGTTTAGCGCATTAAGCCGTGCGCGACTGTACCCAAAATAACAATGAGATAAGAGTCCATGGCAAAAAACTACGCGGCAGTATCCGGCGCCATCCTGAAAGCACTGGGCGGGGCTGACAATATCGAGGCGCTTACCCACTGCATGACGCGACTGCGGTTTGTGGTTAAAGACCTGAACCAGGTGGATGAATCAGCGCTACAGACCATTGATGGCGTACTGGGCGTAGTGCGGGCCGACAGCCAGTGCCAGGTAATTATCGGTAATACGGTGGGGCAGGCGTATGCGGAAGTGATGAAACGGCTTCCGACGCTGGCGGCGCCGGACGAAACGCCTGCCGTGTCGACGAGCCGCGGCGGTTTCAGCCTGCGGCGCATCGGCGCCGGTATTCTGGACGCGCTGATCGGTACCATGTCGCCGCTGATCCCGGCCATTATCGGCGGCTCGATGGTCAAGCTGCTGGCGATGATGCTGGAGATGGGCGGGGTGCTGGAAAAGGGCGCATCGACGCTTATTATCCTCAACGCTATCGGCGACGGCGCCTTCTTCTTCCTGCCGGTAATGGTGGCGGCCTCGGCGGCGGTGAAATTCAAAACCAATATGTCGCTGGCTATCGCTATTGCCGGGGTGTTGATTCACCCGGGTTTTATCGATCTGATGGCGAAAGCCGCCGAAGGACAGCCGGTGGAGTTTGTCGGGCTGCCGGTGACGGCGGTGAAATATACCTATACGGTGATCCCGGCGCTGTGCATGACCTGGATTCTGTCGTGGATCGAGCGTGGCATCGATCGCATTACGCCGGCGGTGACCAAAAACTTCCTGAAGCCGATGCTGATCGTGCTGACGGCGGCGCCGGTAGCGATCCTGCTGATCGGTCCGTTAGGGATCTGGATCGGCAGCGGGATCTCCGCGCTGGTTTATACCATTCACGGCTATCTGGGCTGGCTCTCCGTCGCCATTATGGGGGCGTTGTGGCCGCTGCTGGTCATGACCGGTATGCACCGGGTATTTACCCCTACCATTATTCAGACCATTGCCGAAACCGGCAAAGAGGGAATGGTGATGCCGTCCGAGATTGGCGCCAACCTGTCGCTGGGCGGCTCTTCGCTGGCGGTGGCGGTGCGCACCAAAAACCCGGCGCTGCGTCAGACGGCGCTTGCCGCTGCGGCATCCGCTATCGTAGCCGGTATTTCAGAGCCGGCCCTGTACGGCGTGGCGGTGCGCCTGAAGCGCCCGCTGATCGCCAGCCTGATCAGCGGTTTTATCTGCGGCGCCGTCGCGGGCATTGGCGGTCTCGCCAGTCATTCCATGGCCTCGCCCGGGCTGTTTACCAGCGTGCAGTTTATCGATCCCGGCAATCCGATGAGTCTTGTCTGGATCGCGGGCATTATGGTGCTGTCGGTGGTGCTCTCCTTCATTCTTACCCTGATGCTCGGTTTTGAGGATATTCCCGTGGAGCCTCAGCAGAGCACGAGTGGCGCAACGCCTGCGCGATCGGCGCAGGCGACTCACTAACGATTAACGAGGTACTGATTTGATGTCAGAAACGGCATTTCCGGATGATTTTTTGTGGGGCGGTGCCATCGCGGCGAACCAGGCGGAAGGCGCCTGGCAGGAGGGCGGTAAGGGACTGGCGACGGTGGATATGCTGCCCCATGGCCCGCACCGTATGCCGATTAAACTGGGGCTGGAGCGGCGCACGGCGCTGCGTGATGATGAGTTCTATCCCAGCCATCAGGCTATCGATTTTTATCACCACTATAAAGAGGATATTGCGCTGATGGCGGAGATGGGATTCCGGGTGTTCCGCACCTCCATCGCCTGGAGTCGTATCTATCCAAACGGCGACGAGCGCGCGCCGAACGAGGCCGGAATCGCCTTTTACCGTGAACTGTTCCAGGAGTGCCGACGCTATAACATCGAGCCGTTGGTCACGCTCTGCCACTTCGATGTACCGATGCACCTGGTCACGCAGTACGGTTCGTGGCGCAGCCGTGAAATGGTGACCTTCTTTACCCGCTACGCCCGTACCTGCTTCGAAGCCTTCGATGGTCTGGTGAAATACTGGTTAACCTTTAATGAAATCAATATCCTGCTGCACAGCCCGTTTTCCGGCGCCGGTCTGGTGTTTGAAAAGGGGGAAAATCCGGAGCAGGTGAAGTATCAGGCGGCGCATCACGAACTACTGGCAAGTGCCCTGGCGACCCGTATCGCCCACGAGGTGAACCCGAAAAACCAGGTGGGATGTATGCTGGCGGGCGGCAACTTCTATCCGTACTCCTGCAAGCCGGAAGATGTCTGGGCGGCGCTGGAAAAGGATCGCGAAAATCTGTTTTTTATCGATGTTCAGGCGCGCGGCGCCTATCCGGCCTGGACGGCGCGGATGTTTAAAGAGAAGGGCGTCCACGTGCAAATGGCACCCGGCGATGCGGAGATTCTGCGCCATACCGTCGATTTTGTGTCGTTCAGCTATTACGCCTCGCGTTGCGCATCCGCCGATATGAACGATAGCAACAGCAGCGCCGCGAATGTAGTGAAGTCCCTGAAAAACCCCTGGATTCAGCAGAGTGAATGGGGCTGGGGCATCGATCCGTTGGGCCTGCGTATTACCATGAATATGATGTATGACCGCTACCAGAAGCCGCTGTTCCTGGTGGAAAACGGCCTGGGGGCCCGGGATGAGCCGGACGCTCAGGGGGAAATCAACGACGACTATCGCATCAGTTATCTGCGTGAGCACATTCGGGCCATGGCTCAGGCTATGGAAGACGGCGTACCGCTGATGGGCTATACCACCTGGGGCTGCATCGACCTGGTTTCCGCGTCGACCGGCGAAATGAGTAAGCGTTACGGGCTGGTGTATGTCGATCGTGATGACCAGGGGCGCGGCACCCTGGCGCGGCGGCGTAAGAAATCATTCTGGTGGTATAAGCAGGTGATCGCCAGCAACGGGCGCGATCTGGGCTGATCCTGGCGCGTGGCCTGTGGGCGACGCGCCTTTCTGGAATGTGGTGGCATCGTTTACGGCGAGGCTTTGTTGGCTCCGGTTAGCGCATCCGACTGCCGACAGGCCACCCGCAGGCCCACTTTCTGCTTCACCAGCAGTGCCAGTGCGGAAAACAGTGCGGGTATCGCCAGCATCATAAAGATGACGCGGAATGACAGTTCGGCCTGCATCAGAAATGCCCCGCTAAAAGCGCCCAGAATACCGCCGAAGCGCCCCAGCCCCAGCATCCAGGAAACGCCGGTGGCGCGTCCCAGAGTCGGGTAGAAGCCTGCCGCGAGCGCAGGCATAGAGGACTGGGCGCCGTTCATAATGGTTCCGGCAATAAATACAGCGATGCCCATTAGCACCAGGCTGCCGGTGGCAAAGCCTGTCAGGCAGACAAACAGTCCGGTCAGCAGATAGCTGACTGCCACGACTTTATTGGGTTCCAGACGATCCATCAGCGCGCCAATAATCAGTACCCCAACCCCGCCGCCAAGCGGAAACAGAGCCGTTATTACTGAAGCCTGGGCCAGGGTGGCGCCGGTTTCGCGAATCAGTAGCGGTAGCCAGCTGGTGAGCAGATAGAAGATCAGCAGCCCCATAAAATAGGTGAAGCACAGCATCAGGGTGCCGATGATATAGCGGCGCGAGAAAATGACGCCGATGGCCGAGGCTTGCTGGGGTTGATCCGGCTCGTCCAGTACCAGGCGTGCCCCTTCGGGCAGCGGTGCAATGCGCCTCATGACGGCGGTGATTTGCGGCTGGGGCCTGTTACGCACTACCAGATAGCGGGCCGACTCCGGCAGCCAGATAGCCAGTACCAGCGCCAGTATCAGCGGCATGACGCCGCCCAGAATCAGTACGCTCTGCCAGCCGAAGTGGGGAATCAGCCATGCGGAAATAAAACCCCCTATCGACGAACCGATCGGAAAACCGACGAACATCAGGTTCACCAGCAGCGCCCGCCGACGCTGCGGCGCGTATTCGGACATCAGCGTAGCGGCGTTGGGCATAGCGGCGCCCAGTCCCAGTCCGGTCAGAAAACGCAGCAGCGCCAGCGTGTTCAGGCTGGTGGCAAAGGCGCTTATCAGGCTGAAGCTGCCAAAGGTGATGATTGACAGAATCAGCACTTTCTTGCGGCCGATACGGTCAGCCATGGGGCCAGCTGTCAGGGCTCCGACGGCCAGACCTACCAGCGCGGCGCTCATTACCGGGCCGAGAGAGGCTTTATTGACGCCCCATTCCTGAACCAGGTCGGAGGCGATAAAACCAATAATTGCCGTGTCGAAGCCGTCCATAGCTACGGTAATAAAGCAGAGAATAAGAATCAGCCACTGATATTTTGAAATGGGGTTGTTGTTAATCAGCGTCTGAATATCTATGGTCGTTGGTTGCGTCATAGGGACAATTCCTGCGGAATACTGACGGGAGCCCGGATAACTTGCTGATGACTCGCGCCGCTGCGTCAGTTTGGGCGATGTTCGAACACTTTTCCGTTAATCGGCTCTTTAATTAAACAGAGCCCCGCCGGCGCGGCAACCGGACGCCTGACGTTAGCGTGCGATAATCGGACGCTCCCGAGCAATGCCGGGGGCTATAAACGCGATTATTAAGGAAAATCATGCTATTAGTGGCGATCTGTCGGCACCAACATTTCACTGGTTTTGTGATTTAAATAACAAACAATTAACATGACGAAGATCCGCAGAAAAACCGGTATACGGGCTATGCTGTGATTGCGTGTTAGACTATTCTTGTGGTCATCAGGCGATAGCTAAAAATAACCAGGAGTCAAAAAGATGGTGACAGGTAAGTCCTGCTCCCGTTGGTTCGCGCCACTGGCGGCATTATTAATGGTCGTAAGTCTGAGTGGTTGTTTCGACAAAGAAGGGGATCAGCGTAAAGCGTTTATCGATTTTCTGCAGAATACCGTGATGCGTAGCGGTGAGCGTCTGCCGACGCTCACCACGGATCAGAAGAAGCAGTTTGGCCCGTTCGCATCCGACTATGCAATTCTGTACGGCTTCTCCCGCCAGGTAAACCAGGCGGTGGATAACGGTATTAAACCGGTTGTGGACAGCGTTAATGCCATCCGGGTTCCTCAGGATTATGTGACTCAGCGTGAAGCGCTGCGCCAGGCGAACGGCAATCTTGGCGTCGTCGGGCAACAGGTGCAAAATGCGAAAGCACAGGCTGACAGCGCCCGTTCCAGCCTGAATCAGGCCGAAGAGCTGAAGAAGGTTTATGACCAGGTCTATCAGAAGGTCGTCACCCAGCCGGCGAATGTGCTGCAACCGCTGATTCCGGCGGCGCAGACCTTTACCCAGCAGCTGGTGCAGGTCGGCGACTTTATTCAGCAGCAGGGGGATAAAGTAGGTTTCGCCGCGGGCGGCATTCAGTTCCCCACCAGCCAGCAGGCCAGTCAGTACAACAGTCTGATAGCGCCGCTGGCGTCGCAGCACCAGGCCTTTAGCCAGGCGTGGGACTCCGCATCCAGGGCGATGCAGTAACGCGAACGCGATAAGCAAAAAAGGCCGCATAGCGGCCTTTCTGGTTGATGACAAAGCGGGAAAAAACGTGGTTTTTCCCTCTTTGTGGTTATCAGCCGGAAATCAATGAATTGATTTTCCGTGTTTATTTTTCTGGTGATTCTGGACGAACCTGTTCGGCCCAGGTTTGTCATCAGTCTCAAAGGCCGCATAGCGGCCTTTTTTATGGCTAAAATCGGGTGATTAGCTCTTCAATGACCTGATAGTCGTCATCCACCAGATACAGAGACTGCCATTTGTCGAAGGTCAGGCAGGGGTGAGAAGTGCCAAACACCAGAATATCACCTACCTGGATATCGGCATCCGCTGTCAGCGTGAGCATACAGTGTTGATCCATAATGCCGGTGCTGACGATATCGCCGTGATTCAGCGGCAGCGCCTGTCCGTTGCGGTAGTGGGCTATGGGTTGGGGCAGGCCGGCGTCGAAGGCGCTGTCGCGTTTGCCGAAGTTCACGATTGCGCGGCCCGGTTCCGGTACGGATTGCACGATGGCGACAAGCTCCAGCGCTGTGGTTAAATCTCCCCCTAAATCGCAGGCGGCGCTATCGCGGGCCATTAGCTGCCGCTGTGCTTCATCATAGATGCCACGATCGTGGGTAATGTAGCAGCCCGGACGGATGACGATGCGGCACCGGGGCGGCTTTTGCGCCGCGTTCCAGACGTTACAAACCACGTCGTACCAGACGCTGCCGGCACCGGTAAGAATAAACTCGCCATTGACCAGAGGCGCCATCTGGCAGGCCAGCGTGGCAGCATCCCGCAGCAGCGCTTCCACCCGAGGCTGTGGGTTATCGCCGTGCAGAACGCCTTCATACAGCTCGACCCCGCGCAGGCGCAGCCCCGACATTTTGCTGACACTTTGTGCAAGCGTTAAAGCCTCTTCCATCGTACGGCAGCCGCAGCGGCCACCGGTTACGCCGAGTTCAATCAACACATCCAGCGTTTGTCCGCGGGCGGCGAAAAAATCGGATAGCGTCCGGGCGTTGGCCGTGCTGTCGATACAACAGATGAAATCCACCTGGCGGTAGTGTGCCTTCAGGTGGGAAATCAGCTGCATATTGGCTTTGCCGACCAGCTGGTTAACCATCATCACCCGGCTGATGCCGCTGGCCATCGCCACGCTGGCTTGCCAGGCGCTGCCCACGCCGATTCCCCACGCTCCGGCCTGCTGCTGCGCCCGGAATATCCAGGGCGTCATGGTGGTCTTGCCGTGCGGTACCAGCGAGACGCCGCGCGCGTCTGCGTAGCGCTGCATCCAGAGAATGTTATTTTCAAGGGCTGACTGCTTAATGATTGCGGCGGGCAGGCAAACATCTTCCGCCAGGATGTTCGCCGGGGCGTTCATTACCGCGGATTTGTGAGGGACTAACGTATCGGGATGGTATTTCATAACCTTTTTCCTTCGTTTTATGACGATGAAAATAAATTGGTATCATATTTATGGCACTGAATATAAAGGGATAAAATTAATTTCTGTATTTTTTATGCATAAAAGTATCAATAATTCATGGTCTTTTTGCGTAGTCTTCCACTGTTTTTCTCGCTTGTAAATGGTTTACTTTTTCACCATGAATTAAGGGGTGAAAAGCATGAAGGTTGACTGGTTGTTTAAAGATGTCACGGTGATCGATGGCAGCGGCGGGCCGCAGTATCGCGCCGATGTTGCGGTGGCAGACGATCGCATTGTCGATATTGCGCCCGGGCTGGATGTCGAGGCCGGACAGGAGATCGAAGGGGCGGGAAGAGTACTTGCGCCGGGCTTCATTGATGTTCATACCCATGACGATACCAATGTGATCCGCATTCCTGAATATTTGCCGAAAATCAGCCAGGGCGTCACGACGGTGATTGTCGGTAACTGCGGCATTAGCGCCGCAACGGCGACCATTAAAGACGAAGTGCCGGACCCCATGAATTTGCTGGGCGAGCGCGAACACTTTATTTATCCGACCGTCAGCGCTTATGCCCATGCGGTTGAAGCGGCCCGTCCGGCGCTGAATGTGGGCACCCTGATAGGTCATACTACGCTGCGCAATAACCATATGGATTCGCTGTTCCGTGAAGCCACGACGCAGGAGATTGCCGCCATGCGTCAGCAACTGCGGGAAGGGTTAGAGCAGGGGGCGCTGGGGCTGAGTACCGGTCTGGCATACGCCAGCGCATTTCAGTCCAGTACCGAAGAGGTGATGGCGCTGGCGGAAGAGCTGGCGGCGCAGAAGGGGATTTACACCACTCATCTGCGTTCCGAATTTGAACCCATCCTTGATGCGCTTGACGAGGCATTCCGTATTGGTCGGCACGCGAAGGTTCCGGTAGTGGTATCGCACCATAAGTGCGCCGGGGCGAAGAACTGGGGGCGTACCCGAGAAACGCTGGCCTTCTTCGACAGGATGCGCCAGCGCCAGGAGATTGGCTGCGACTGCTACCCCTATTCCGCCAGCTCTTCCACTCTGGATTTAAAACAGGTTACGGACGAGTTCGATATCATCATTACCTGGTCGGAGCCGCATCCGGAGCAGGCAGGCAAAACCCTGCAGCAGATTGCGGACGACTGGCGGATGAGCATGCACGATGCGGCGCGGCAGTTGATGCCTGCCGGAGCCATTTACTACAACATGGACGAGCAGGATGTGCGTCGGGTGATGCGCTATCCGGTCACAATGATAGGCTCGGACGGTCTGCCGAACGATCCGATGCCGCATCCGAGGCTATGGGGCGCATTTCCCAGAGTGCTGGGGCACTATTGCCGCGATGAGGGATTGTTTCCACTAACGACGGCAGTTCACAAAATGACGGGACTGTCGGCGGCGCGCTTCCAGCTACCGCAGCGCGGTTTAGTGAAAACCGGTTACTATGCCGATTTGGTACTGTTTGATCCGCAAACGATTCGCGACATCGCCAGTTTTTCCGATCCCCAGCGGCCCGCGGAAGGCATTGAGGCGGTGATGGTGAATGGCGTGATGAGCTACGGGAAAAATCAACCGATTATGGGGCGTGCAGGGCGTTTTCTGCGTCGCTGCAGTGTGGAATAAAGGAGTGAATATGAGCATTAAACGTTATGGCGCAGAAGGTGGTACGGGGACTGGCGGTCAGCGTCTGCCTTTCGCCCGGGCGGTAGAGGCCGGCGGCTGGCTGTATATTTCCGGCCAGACGCCGATGAAGAATGGCGAAGTGGTGGAAGGCGGTATTGTCGAGCAGTCGCGGCTGGCGATCCAGAACTGCCTGGATATCATGACCGAAGCGGGTTACGCCCTTACGGATGTGGTGCATGTATCCGTGATTCTGACCGATGCGCGCTATTTCCAGTCCTTCAATAAAGTGTTTAGCGAGTTTTTTGGCGATCACCCCCCGGCGAGAATCTGCTGCGTGGCGGATTTAGTGGTCGACTGCAAGGTGGAAGTGGATGTGACCTGCTATAACGCAGCGCGCGTCTGATCGTTATTAAAAAATAAAAACGTAATAAATGAGTGTTGAATTTATTCAACACTCAGGATCCTCTTACCCTATTTTTAGCTAAGTGGCAGGATGTGAGTTATGAACAACCATGTCTTTTTAGTCGGCTTTATTATTTACGCCATCGCCATGATCTGGCTTGGCTGGTATGTATCACGGAACCAGAAAAGCGGAGAAGACTTTCTGCTGGGCGGGCGCTCCCTGCCGCTATTCTTAACCCTTGGCTCCACCGTGGCGACCATGGTCGGTACCGGGTCAAGCATGGGCGCCGTGGGGTTTGGCTACAGCAATGGCTGGGCGGGTATGCTGTACGGTTTGGGGGGCGCGGTTGGTATTTTGCTGGTGGCATGGCTATTTGCGCCGGTTCGTAAATTACGCTTTATGACCATGAGCGAAGAGCTTTCTTATTATACCGGCGGCAGCCATTTAATTAAAAATGTTGTCGGTCTGATGATATTTATTGCCTCTATTGGCTGGCTGGGTGCGCATATTCTTGGCGGAAGTTTATATCTGGCCTGGGCCACAGGAATAAATCTGACGGTCGCTAAACTGATTATTGCGCTGGCGTTTGCTATTTATGTCATCATCGGCGGTTATTCTGCGGTGGTATGGACAGATACTATCCAGGCGTTGATTCTGTTCTTTGGTTTTATCCTGATGGCGATTCTGGCGGTGGTGCACGCTGGCGGCTGGAGCGTCATTGAACAGGCGATGGATCCTGCGGCGCTCAGCCTGTTTGCCGTCGATAAACTGGGGGCGATCCCGGCGCTATCGCTGGCGATGGTGATTGGTGTGGGAGTGCTGGCAACCCCCTCTTATCGCCAGCGTATTTATTCGGGCAAGGATGTCTCTTCGGTGCGCCGATCCTTCGTTTATACTGGCGTACTCTATCTGTTCTTCTCCATACTCCCTGCCATTATCGGTATGGCGGCGTTCGCCATGAATCCGGATTTGTCGAACAGTAATTATGCCTTCCTGTTCGCCACCAGCTTTCTGCCCCCGGTGCTGGGTATGATTGTGCTGATTGCCGGGTTATCCGCCACCATGTCTTCCGCCAGTTCCGATGCGATCGCAGCCGTAGCCATCATGATGCGCGATCTTTACACCATGATAACCGGCAAAATGCCGCCGGAACATAAGGCGATACGCCTTTCCCGTCTGATGCTGACGCTGGTGATTGGGCTGGCGCTTATCTTTGCCCTGACTTCGGACGACATCATCAGCTACATCACCAAAATGATCTCTATGCTGATGTCTGGTCTGTTCGTCTGCTCCATTCTTGGCCGATTCTGGCTGCGCTTTAACTGGCAGGGCGCGTTAACGGCGCTGCTTGGCGGGATGGTGACTTCCATCGTTATCCTGGCGCGCGCCGACTGGCTGGCATTCTGGGGCAATCCCTGTATTCCCTCCGTGCTGGCGAGCCTGGCGTCCGCCGTGTTTGTCACGGTGATGACGCCGGCAAACAAACTGAGCCGCGAACAGGCGCTGGAAGCGATCACCCGCGAACGCGAAGATCGGGGCGGATCGCTGGCGGCGGTGAAAGCAACGCGCAATGCGGGGTGAGAGCGATGACTGAAGAGTATATCGCCGTTGACTGGGGCTCCACCCATTTGCGGGCCTGGCGTATCCGCGGCGGAGCGTGCGTCGATACGCTGGCGCTTCCCTGCGGCATTACCCGAATGGGCCAGCAGAGCGCACAGGATATCTTCCAGCGCTATCTGGCCCCCTGGCGCGGTGGCGATGCCGTACCGGTCGTGATGGCCGGCATGATTGGCAGCGAGTCGGGCTGGATGTCGGTGCCTTATCTGCCTTGTCCGGTGACGCTGGATGCGCCTGGTGAACAGCGCTGCGCCGTTGCCGAAGGGGTGTGGATTGTCCCTGGTCTGAAGAGCTGTCGGCATGGGGCGTACAACGTGATGCGTGGCGAAGAGACCCAGCTTTTGGGGGCTTATGAGCTGGCGCCGGCCAGCTGCTATGTGATGCCCGGCACCCACTGTAAATGGGTGCCGGTTGTCGAGCGTCAGGTGCCGGGGTTCGACACCATAATGACGGGAGAGCTGCATCATCTGCTACTTGCCCATTCCCTGGTGGGGCAGTCGCTTCCCGCACAGCAGGATGATCAACAGGCGTTTTGCCGCGGGCTGGAAACGGGGCTTGAGACGCCATCGGTACTGCCGCGTCTGTTTGAAACCCGGGCCGCCTGGCTTCTGGGAGCGCTGGCGCGTGAATCGGTCAGCGATTATCTGTCGGGGCTGCTTATTGGTGCCGAGGTGGCGGCGCAGACCGCGCAGCAGCGGCCGGAATCGGTGGTGGTGGTGGGCAGCGAAGCTTTAGCGAAGCGCTACCTTAAGGCATTTGCTCTGGCGGGTATAGGCGCCAGCGCGTGTGACGGCGAGCGCGCGTTTGTGCGCGGGATTGAGAGGATAATGGATGCAGGAAAATAAGCTGGTTGCGATTTTACGGGGGATTCAGCCCACGGAAGCAGACGATCACGTCGCCGCGCTGTGTGATGCCGGATTTCGCTATATTGAGATTCCACTTAATTCCCCGGACTGGCCGCAGAGTATCCGACAGGCGGTTGCGCGTTTTGGCGAGCGGGCGATGATCGGCGCTGGTACCGTGCTTAATATTGAACAGGTGGATGCGCTGGCGGAAATGGGGGCCAGGCTGGTGGTTACCCCCAATACCCAGCCTGCGGTGATCCGCAGCGCGGTACGCCAGGGGATGCTGGTGTGCGCAGGCTGCGCAACGGCGACCGAGGCCTTTAACGCGCTGGAGTCCGGCGCGCACTGGCTGAAGATTTTTCCCTCGTCGGCGTTTGGCCCCGCGTATATTCGTGCGCTGAAGGCGGTACTCCCCCCAACGACGCCAGTGCTGGCGGTCGGGGGCGTGACTCCGCAAAACCTGGGGGATTATTTGCGGGCCGGATGCGCAGGCGCGGGGTTAGGCAGTGACCTCTACCGTCCCGGGCAGAGTGTGGCAGATACCACAGAGCGGGCGCGTCGTTTTATTCGTGCGTGGGAGGCGGCCTGCTAATCCCCCAGTGGCTGGCGATCGCCGCCGCTGCTACGCTGGCCATCCAGCGCCAGCTTAATTCGCCGCAGTCGGTCTTTCGCCTGCGGCTTATTGGCCATGGCCAGTTCGGTCGCCAGCACATCGACCATCGCCAGCATGGCGTAACGTGAAGTGCTGGGTTTGAAAATGTAGTCATTTTCCTGCACCACCAGCGGCAGAACTAAATCCGATTGCTTTGCCAGCGGCGTTTCCTGCGGCGTAATCGCCACCACTTTGGCGCCGTACTGCCGGGCGATGGCGGCGCTGTCGGTAAGCTCCTGAGTGTAACCACCCAGCGACAGAGCAATTACCACATCCCGGGGAGCTACCGCAGCGCACATCATGCGAACCAGCATCCCGTCGCTCTGATTAACGACCGGCAGCCCCAGTCGGAATAGCCGATGCTGTAACTCCTGGGCGCAGATTGTCGAGCCACCGCCCATGCCGATTGCCAGAATCTGGCGGGCGCGACTCATCCAGCCTACGGCCTTCCCCAGTATTTCGCTGTTCAGCGCCCGTCGGTTGGTGTCCAGCACGCTGATAATCGATTCGTAGATGCCCTGTACGCCTTCCAGATCCGGCACGTCCAGAATAAATCGTTGGCCCACCGCCAGGGACTGGGCCAGTCGCATTTTCAGTTCGCGAACGTCTTTACAGTCCAGCGTCCGCGCAAAGCGTGTGACCGAAGCCTGGCTGCTGCCGGTCAGCCGGGCAAGTTCGGCAATGGGCAGTTCCGCTGCCGCCGCGACATCGTCCAGAATAAAGCGGGCAATGCGCTTTTCGGTAGCGGTCAGCGCCATAAAGCGATCGGTGATACAGGAGATAATATCGATTGTATAAGATGCCATATGTAGTCGCGTTGATTTATTCGTACCTGATACTTTGTACCATATTTTATGACGATTAACCGGGCTGCAGGGGGGGAATCGGGGATATTCAGGCACAAAAAGGCCCAACGGCTAAATTGGACTTTTTTATCCTGACTTAGAATTGGTGCTCTGACCGGAGTGAGCTAATCCCTACCTGACAGTAGAAATAAACTATCGCGACAGGCAGCGTAAGAGTAAGCGAGGGTTATGGAAAACGGGTGATGGATATCGCCATCATCGTTCTGAAAGTGCCAGCAGTGCTTTCAGAGCTGGCTCGCTATTTCCTGCCTTAGCCAGAAAAGAGTCTGGAAATGGAACAAAGACCGGAGTGCTATCCCGGCCTTTAACTCGTTACGGCTTCAGGGCCTGAGGATTAACGCAATTTTGCTCTACCTTACCGGCCAGGGCAGCAATAAGGTTATCCACGGCGCAGGCGGCCATATTGTAGCGGGTTTCGAAGGTAGCAGAGCCGATATGGGGCAGGGCGACCACGTTTGGCATCTCCAGCAGGGGAGAGTCCTGGGGCAGCGGTTCCTGTTCGAATACGTCCAGTCCGGCACCGTGAATCTGACCCGCCTGAAGTGCGGCGATCAGCGCCTTTTCATCCACCACCGGGCCGCGCCCGCCGTTGATCAGAATGGCGGAAGTTTTCATCTTCGCCAGCTGCGGCGCACCGATCAAATGATGGGTTTCTTCGGTCAACGGCAACACCAGGCAGACGAAATCTGACTCCGCCAGCAGCGTATCCAAATCACAATGGCGGGCATTAAAGCGCGTTTCGGCCTGCTGGTGGCGGCTGCGGGCATGGTAGAGAATTGGCATGCCGAACCCCAGATTCGCCCGCTGCGCCAGCGCCATGCCGATGCGCCCCATCCCGATAATGCCCATCGTTTTATGGTGTACATCCACCCCGAACCAGTCTGGCGTGATGCCGGAGCGCCATTCGCCTCGCTTCACCCGTTCGGCGACCTCTACAGCGCGCCGCGCCGTGGCCAGCACCAGGGTCATTAGCGTGTCGGCCACCGTTTCAGTGAGTACCGTCGGCGTGTGCATCAGTACGATGCCGCGTTCGGTAAGCGCTGACACATCGTAGTTGTTATAGCCTACTGAAACCGTAGAGGCCGCACGCAGGGCTGGCATTTTCTCCAGCAGGCTGCGATCCACCGTTTGGCTGGAGCCCAGCATTCCCTCGGCGTGAGCGAAGGCTTCGCTATTCTGTTTCACGGTTTCCGGGCTGAGATCCTTCACCCGAACCAGGTTGAAATGGGCCTCCAGGCGTTGTGTCAGGTCATCAGGCAGCGCTTTATAGAGGATGACGGACGGCTTCATTCTTGGTCTCTCCTTCATTCTTCAGGCTATGCGTGGCTATGGGCGCCCGGCGTAATCGATTTCTGATTGGCAGCGGGTTTCACAATCAGAGTAAGCCACACCGAGACAAAGAGCGCCACCCCCATAAACACATAGGATGCCGCCGGGCCGCCGGTTGCGCCGTTGAGATAGCCCACGAACCAGGAGCCAAAGAAGGAACCCAGCGCCCCCATGCTGTTGATCAGCGCCATGGCACCGCCCGCGACATTTTTCGGCAGCATTTCAGGGATGATGGCGAAGAACGGGCCATAAGGGGCATACATCGCCGCTCCGGCAATCACCAGCAGGGAATAAGAGAGCCAGAAGTGGTTCGCGCCCACCGCCCAGGAGGCGATAAACGCCAGCCCGCCAATCAGCAGCAGCGGCCAGACGAAAATCTTACGACGCTGCATTTTATCCGAGGCCCAGGAAACCACGACCATGGCGATAGTGGCGGCCAGATAAGGCACGGCGGAAAGCCAGCCCACCTCGACCATATCCATACCGGCGACGCTACCGCTGCGGATAATCGAAGGCAGCCACAGAACAAAACCGTATACACCAATGCTCCAGGCGAAATATTGCAGACACAGCAGCACAACGTTACGCGAACGGAAGGCTTCGCCGTAGTTACGTACCGCTTTAATACCTTCCTGCTCTTTATCCAGTTGGGCCTGAAGCGCGGCTTTTTCACTTTCCGCCAGCCAGCCTACCTGCGCTGGTTTATCCTTCACCAGCACCCACCAGCAGAAGGTCCAGATTACCGCCGGGATCCCTTCAAAAATAAACATTTCCCGCCAGCCGAAGGCGTTAATCAGATAGCCGGAAACCACGGACATCCAGAGCACTGTCACCGGATTACCGAGGATCAGGAAGGTATTGGCGCGCGAACGTTCCGATTTGGTAAACCAGTTGCTGATGTAGATAAGCATGGCGGGCATCACCGCCGCTTCTACCACCCCAAGAATAAAGCGGATAGCCGCCAGCGCCGGGATATTGCTGATAACCCCGGTCAGTGATGCGCAGCCGCCCCACAGAATCAGGCAGACGAAGATAAGCTTACGCACACTGCGGCGTTCGGCATAGATAGCGCCCGGAATCTGAAAGAAAAAGTAGCCCAGGAAGAACAGGGCGCCCAGCAGCGAGGAGATCCCTTTGGTGATACCGAGATCGTCGTTGATCCCTGCTGCGGAGGCAAAGCTGAAGTTTGCGCGATCGAGGTACGCCAGGCTGTACGTGATAAACACGATAGGCATGATGTACCACCAGCGTTTTACTGCATTAGTCGGACTTTTCATCGTACTGTCCTCTGGTTGAGGCTAGCGCGCAGGGGTGTAGGGTAAGAGGCCGATGCGCGATATTCCGGTGTTGAACTCTTTTTTCGCCATAGCGGTGGCGCTGCCGTTATTCGCCCAACCCATCCCGGGTGGGTAAGCCTTCACTATCGCCGCTGACCTGAATCGCCAGCGCGCCGATATGGTTGCCGCGGCGACACGCCTGTTCCAGGGATCTCCCTTCCAGTAGCGCGCTAATCGCGCCTACCGCAAATCCATCCCCGGCGCCTACGGTATCGACCACGTTATCCACTTTTATTGCCGCCACCGCGCCGCTTTCGCCCGCTGCGGTTTTATACCAGGCGCCATCGGCGCCGGTCTTGATGATGACCGCTTTCACTCCGCGTTCCAGCCAGAAGTCGGCAATGTCCTGAGGCGTTTTACGCCCCGTCAGAATCATGCCTTCCCTGAGTCCGGGCAGCACCCAGTCGGCCTGGCAGGCGAGGTGGTTGAGCTTCCTCACCATTTCCGCCTCGCTTTTCCACAGCACCGGACGCAGGTTGGGATCGAAAGAGATGGTTTTACCGCTGGCTTTCATGGCCGCCGCGGCGTGGTTAAGCAGCGCCAGCGAGCTTTCGGAAAGCGCGGCGGCGACACCGCTTAAATGCAGATGTCGGGCGTCGTTAAACAGCGTCGGCGAGTAGTCTTCTACAGAGAGGTGGCTGGCCGCCGACCCTTTGCGGAAATACTCCACGCTGGGATCGGTTCCATCTTCAACCTTCGATTTCAGCTGGAAACCGGTGGGATAACGACCGTCGATGGACACGCCGCGGGTGTCTATTCCCTCTTGCTTCAGCACATTAAGGATGAAACGGCCAAAGGAGTCATCACCCACCCGGCTGACCCAACTGACGTCGAAGCCCAGTCTGGCGAGGCCGGTGGCGACGTTAAGCTCGGCGCCCGCCGCCCGTTTAATAAAGCTTTCGCAGTCGGCAAGATCGCCGGTTTCACGCGCGACGAACATCGCCATCGCTTCGCCGATTGTAATGATATCGGGCATCCCTTACTCCTCGCGTAACAGATTGACATAATGGCGGGTCACAGCGGTCAGATCGCGGCCTGCCAGCGGGAATTCAATACCGCGCGGCACGTCTGATGGCAGAAGGTTAAGCAGTGCCATCCAGCGTTCACCAGCTTCATCCGGGGGAATCGCTCGCCAGCCATGATTGCCGGGAGCGGCGGCTTTCACATGGACATAACCAACGGCCGGGGCGAGGAGCCGCGCCGCCTGTTCCGGAGATTCGTCCACCCACAGCCAGTTGCCCATATCGAAGGTTAGTCTGATTGGCAGTTGATGCTGGCGGCAGGCATCGCGAAAGCGCGCCATCGGCGCCAGGCGGCCGCCCGGAGTTTGATCGTTTTCCACCACCAGCGCCACGGGGCTTTGCGCCAGCCACTGACGCAGCCGGTTGGCCGGAAAATTATCCTGAAAATGGCCCAGAGAAAGCTTCAGCCAGCGGGCATTAAGGCGATGCGCTTCCAGCAGCAGTTCGGGGATTTGCGGATTCAGACCGCCATCCAGCAGGCAGAGCGTTTCGGGAGCTGAATAGCAGGCCATCAGGCCGTTAGCGGCAATGGCGTCCGCCAGTGAAGCAAGATGCTCTGGCTGGGTGGAGGTGAGCAGTTCGCGGCGGATTTCTACGCCGTCGGCGCCCGCTTCGGCAATGACAGGCAGGACGGCGGACTGGCCTCCCAGCGCCTGGATACGGTCACGCCCATAGGCGGCGGTGACCACGATAATCTTTCTGTCCATCGGACGCTCCGGTCTGGCAACAACTTATTCACACTTACGGTAAATGGAACCGGTTCCATCGAGAAGTCCTGGAGTCATAATTTATGATCGTCGTCACGAAGATAGGGATTAACGGCGGGTGGAGCCCCGGACGATCAGTTCGCCGGAAAATACCTGCTCGCATACCGGATCGCTGGCCCCTTCAATGCGTTTAACCACCTGTTCCAGCGCGGCGTAGCCGATCTGCCAGGTAGGCTGTTTCAGCGTGGTGATGCCTACGCCCGCCAGCTCTGCCCACTCCAGTTCGTCGAAGCCCAGCAGGCCGATGTCGCTCCCCCAGTGAAGACCCAAACGCTTCAGGGAACGGGCCACCTGAAGCGTTAGCGCGCCGTTGGCGGAAATAAGCGCTTTGCGCATACCGCGGCAGCGGTTGCTGAACTGGCGCAGCAGGGTATCGAGCTGCGCGTTTTCATGCAGGGGAACCTCGGCATTTTCGGCCACGATATCCGGATAACGGGAGAGGGTATCCTGAAACGCGCGCAGCCGTTCACGGCGGGTGTTGACGGTACCCAGCGGCTCGCTGAGAAACAGAATGGCTTCGAATCCCTGAGTGACCAAATGCTCGGTGGCGGTACTGGCGGCCTGGGTATTGTCCAGCCCCACCACGTCGCAGGCGAAGTCCGGAATTTTGCGGTCGATAAGTACCATCGGCAACGCGGACTGCTGCATGCGGCTAAGCCCCTCTTCACGCATGCCCACTGCATTCACCACAATGCCTTCCACCTGATAACTGCGTAACAGATCCAGGTAATGCAGCTCCTGATCCACTTCGTTATTGGTGTTACAGACCAGCGGCGTAAAGCCCCGCTCGCGGCAGGCAGCCTCTATGCCGCTGAGTACGTCCACCGAATAGGGATTGGTAATATCCGCGATAATGAGCCCGATAAGGCGGGTACGCCCTCGCTTCAGCCCCCGGGCCATTAAACTGGGGCGATAATCGAGATCGGCAATGGCTTTTTCAATACGGGCAAGCAGAGGGGCGGAGAGCAGATGCTTTTCGCCATTGAGATAGCGCGAAACGCTGGTTTTTCCGGTATTGGCCGCTTTGGCGACATCGCTGATGGTCGCCCGAGTTGATTTTTTCATCGCCGATTCCTTCGCTGAAGTGACAACACCTTAGCGCGAAAATCGGCGATGGCAAGAGAACCGGAAGGATTACATCGGGCTTAAGGTAATCTCAACGCGGCGGTTTTGAGCCTTCCCTTCTTCAGTGCTGTTGCTGGCGACAGGATTCGCCGGGCCCATTCCGCTGGTGCGAATGCGGCTGGCTTCCACGCCCTGGGTAATCAGTGAGCTGGCCACGGAATCTGCGCGCTGCTGTGACAAATGCATGTTCAGATCCTGCCCGCCGGTGCTGTCAGTGTAACCTACTACGTTAACGGCGGTTTTGTTGTACTCCTTGAGCACCATCGCCACCCCGGTCAGGGTATTGGCGCCGGCTGGTTTTAGCGTCGCGCTGCTGCTGTCGAAGGTGACGTTGTTTGGCATATTGAGAATGATGTTGTCGCCGTTACGGGTCACGCTAACGCCAGTGCCTTTCATTTTTTCACGCAGTTTAGCCTCCTGGGCATCCATGTAATAGCCGATGCCGCCGCCTAATGCGGCGCCTGCTACTGCGCCTATCAGGGAACCTTTACCACGATCTTTATGAGAAGAGGAGAGCGCCCCAACGCCAGCGCCGACCAGCGAGCCGATACCGGCACCAATGCCTGATTTGCCCGCTTCTTCTTCACCGGTGTAAGGGTTAGTTGTGCAGCCGGAAACCATCAGAGCGCCGCTGACTACAGCGGCAACAGAAATAACTACACGTTTTTTCATTTTATTATTTCCTTCGTCCTTCTTTATTATGCCTCGATGAGCGTCGCGGGAGATTATGCCGTTTGAGGACGCAAAATATTTCGAGCCATAGTCTGAAATTTGTGACAATTAATAACAATCCCGGACAGGGGCCGACATCTGCAATGACATCCAGGAGCGCATGCTGTGACCACTTCAACCAAAATGATTCTGACCGCCGCCCACTGGGGACCGATGCTGGTCGAGACCGACGGCGAGAGGGTGCTTTCATCCCGGGGAGCTCTGGCCTCGAAACACCCCAATTCGTTACAGAGCGCCGTACGCGATCAGGTTCACAGTAAAACTCGCGTGCGCTGGCCGATGATGCGTAAGGGATTTCTGGCATCGCCGGAGCAGCCGCAGGGCGTGCGCGGGCAGGATGAGTATGTACGGGTGAGCTGGGAAGAGGCGCTGGATCTCATTCACGCGCAGCATCAGCGCATTCGCGAAAGCTACGGGCCTGCCGCGATTTTCGCTGGCTCTTACGGCTGGCGTTCCAACGGCATCCTGCATAAAGCGGCCACGCTGCTACAGCGCTACATGAGTCAGGCCGGAGGCTATACCGGCCATCTGGGGGATTATTCCACCGGCGCGGCGCAGGTGATTATGCCTTACGTGGTGGGCGGTAATGAGGTGTATCAGCAGCAAACCAGCTGGCCGCTGGTGCTGGAGCACAGTGAAGTGGTGGTGCTGTGGAGCGCCAATCCGCTGAATACCCTGAAAATTGCCTGGAATGCCTCGGATGAACAGGGAGTAGGCTTCTTCGAACAGCTTAAGCAGAGCGGCAAGCGCCTGATTTGTATCGACCCCATGCGTTCAGAAACGGCGGCCTTCCTGGGCGAGCGCGCCGAGTGGGTCGCGCCGCACATGGGCAGCGATGTCGCGTTGATGTTGGGTATAGCCCATACTCTGGTGGAAAATGGCTGGCACGACAGGGCGTTTCTGGCTTCCTGCACCCACGGCTATGAGATATTCGAACGCTACCTGACAGGCCGGGATGACGGCGTGGCGAAAAACGCGGAGTGGGCGGCGACTATCTGCGGCGTTTCTGGCGATAAAATTCGCGAACTTGCAGATATCTTCCGTTGTCATCGCACCATGTTAATGGCCGGCTGGGGGATGCAGCGCCAGCAGTATGGCGAGCAAAAGCACTGGATGCTGGTGACGCTGGCGGCCATGCTGGGCCAGATTGGGCTGCCCGGCGGCGGTTTTGGTTTATCGTATCACTTCGCCAACGGCGGTAACCCAACCCGTCGTGCCGCGGTGCCCAGCTCGATGCAGGGCAGTGTGGCCGGGGGCGGCGACGCCGTGGAGCGTATCCCGGTAGCGCGCATTGTCGAAGCGCTGGAGAATCCCGGCGGCGACTACCAGCATAATGGCGAGACGCGGCGCTTCCCTGATATCCGCATGGTCTGGTGGGCCGGCGGCGGCAACTTTACCCATCATCAGGATACCAACCGGCTGATTGCCGCCTGGCAGAAGCCGGAGCTGGTGGTGATCTCCGAATGTTTCTGGACTGCGGCGGCGAAGCATGCCGACATCGTATTGCCGATTACCACTTCGTTTGAGCGTAACGATCTGACCATGACCGGCGATTACAGCCAGCAGCATCTGGTGCCGATGAAACAGGTCGTGGCGCCACAGTCTGGCGCCCGTAACGATTTTGATGTTTTCGCTTCTTTGGCCGAACGGCTGGAGCAGGGCGGTCGCGAACGTTTTACCGAAGGCCGGGATGAAATGGCCTGGCTGGCGCATTTCTATGAAGTCGCCCGTAAGCGCGGCGAAGCCCGTGGCGTAACGCTGCCGGAATTTTCCGCCTTCTGGGCCGCAAACCAGATTGTAGAGATGCCGGAAGATGAAAGCAGCGCCCGGTTTGTGCGTTTTGCCGACTTCCGGGCCGATCCGCAGGCGCACCCGCTGAAGACGCCCAGCGGCAAAATCGAGATCTATTCAGAACGCATTGCCGCATACGGTTATGCCGATTGCCCGCCTCATCCCTGCTGGCTGGCGCCGGACGAATGGCATGGTAACGCCCGGGAAGGGCAGCTACAGCTGCTCTCTTCCCACCCCGCTCACCGGTTGCACAGCCAGCTGAACTATGCGCGGCTACGCGAACGTTACGCCGTGGCGGGGCGGGAGCCGGTGACGCTGCATCCCGCTGACGCGGCGGCGCGCGGCATTGCCGATGGCGATGTGGTTCGGGTCTGGAATCAGCGCGGCCAGGTGCTGGCCGGGGCGCAGGTGACGGCGGATATTAAGCCGGGCGTCATCTGTATTCATGAAGGCGGATGGCCGGATCTGGCGCCGGAAGCCGGGGGGATTTGTCGACACGGTGCGGTCAATGTGCTGACTCTGGATATTCCCACTTCGCGGCTGGCGAATGGCTGTGCCGCTAATTCGTCGCTGGTCTGGCTGGAAAAATACCAGGGCCCCGAACTGCCGGTCAGGGCGTTTGAGCCGCCTGCCACTGCATAATCCAGGTGTGGTGGCAGGTATCGCGCTGCCAGGCGGATTCCACAACGCGAAATCCCTGGGCCTGATAGAAGGCGACGGCCCGGGTGTTTTGCTGGTAGACCTCCAGGCTGAGCTGTGGATAGCGGCTCTGGGCGTGATGCAGCAGCGCGCCGCCGATTCCCCGGCGGACGTATCCCGGAGCCACAAACAGCGCGCCGACGAAGCGATCGTTCATCACGCTGATGAAGCCGCGCAGCGCACCGTCGTCCCATACCCAGGTGCGGGCATGGGGCAGGTAGTCATCGCGTACCGCAGGCAGGCTGTCATACCAGTAGCTGGCGGGAATAAAGGGGTGCGCCCGGGTGGTGCTTTCCAGCCACAGCGCCAGCAGCGGCGGAATATCCGCTCCGGGGGCAAGAGGGCGAATCATGACTGCGAATCCGGATGACAAAAGCAGGCGATCAGGTGGTCGTTAACCAGCCCGCAGGCCTGCATAAACGAATAGCAGATAGTGGGGCCCACAAACTTGAAGCCGCGTTTTTTCAGCGCTTTTGACAGCGCATCGGAAGCGGGGGTGGTAACCGGAACGTCGTTCAGTGTGGCGGCGTGATTAACGATGGGCTGCCCGTCGACGAAAGACCAGACGAACTGCACAAAATCTTCGCCGTTTTGCTCCATCGCCAGCAGCGCCCGGGCGTTGCCAATAATCGCGGTCACCTTTCCCCGATGGCGAATAATGCCAGGATCCTGCAAGCGCTGCTCTACATCGTCGGGTGTCATTCGGGCGACGGTTTCAGGGTCGAAGTGATGAAAAGCCTGGCGGTAGTTTTCCCTTTTTTTTAGCACGGTTATCCATGACAGTCCCGCCTGCTGACCTTCCAGACAGATCATTTCAAACAGCTTTCGCCGGTCGGTTTCCGGTGTACCCCACTCATTATCGTGATAGGCAAGATAGAGCGGATCCTGAGTCACCCATCCACAACGTTGCATTGATAGCTCCTTCATCAGACCGGCACAAACGCCAGTCGCGATAATAGCGCTTTTCTGCCTGAGTGGATCAGGTATGGCTAAAAATTGGTTCATTGCGGATTGTCGTGAAGCTGAAGTTACCGGCGGCTGCCCTGGGTTCCGGGAATACTCCGGCGATTTTCAGGCCGGAGTGTCACTGCCCTGAATCTTCTGCCCTGATTAACAGCAAAGAAGGTGCTGGTCGCTTTTGAGTGCCCCGTCTGAAGCGATGAGGGTGTAGCCACCCGGCTTAAAAAACGCCGTAGTGTTCACGAAGGGCCGGAGGAGCGACAGGATGTCGCGACAGGGCAAGGCCGCCAGGGATGGCGACTCTTGCCCGTTCCGAAAAGCCCGGCGTGATAAGCGAAGGGGCCCCGAAGGGAGTTTTTTACCGCCGGGGAGCCGGGGAGCCGGGGTCGCCAGGGAGGCGGCGACTGAGCCCCCAGGCCCGTTCACCCGCGGTGGATTAACAGAGAAGCAGTGACGCAAAGTGAACGGAACAGTCCGCCGCATCATCATATTCTGCCCGGTTGCTTTTCAGATGAAGGCTGGGGCGACGGTTGTAGTACGTGGTCATGCCGGTTGCGCTATTTCTGCACCAGTGTCGTGTTCTGGGGGAATATGTCACGCCGGCGAAGGTTCCGTTCACCTTAAGGGGATTTTTATATGTCGGTTGCGGAACCGGTGAACGGGCCAGGGGCTCAAATGCCGCCCCTGACAACCCCGCTTTCCGGCGTGAAAATC
>NZ_JAZHEE010000017.1:0-84204 GCF_036620675.1 Rosenbergiella sp. YN46 | reverse complement strand
CTTCCCTCAACGCAATATACTCAGCCCAGGTGTGCCGCTCCCCGGTTGGCTCCGGCTTCACGCTAATCCGCGATGAATCGAAAAAATGCCGGTAATTTACCGGCATTGATTCAATATGATGGCTTCAGACCGACGGAATATTGCGTCCGTAGTAGATCTCGCGCATCTCTTTCCATAACAGGTCAGTAATGGTCTGACGCTCTTCTTCGGTTAAATCTTCCGGTCTGGTGTGGAACATATAGTGCTTCAGGTCGAACTCCTTCAGCAGCATTTTGGTGTGGAAGATGTTTTCCTGGTAGACGTTGACATCAACCATGTCATACAGCGCCTTCATGTCGTCGGACATAAAGTTCTGAATCGAATTGATCTCGTGGTCGATGAAGTGCTTCATACCATTCACATCGCGGGTAAAGCCCCTTACCCGGTAGTCGACGGTGACGATATCGGATTCCAGCTGGTGGATCAGATAGTTCAACGCGCTGAGCGGGGAAATCACGCCGCAGGTTGAGACTTCGATATCGGCACGGAAGGTGCAGAGCCCGCCTTCCGGATGGCTTTCCGGATAGGTGTGCACGCAAATATGGCTCTTATCGAGGTGGGCCACGACGGCGTCCGGCAGCGGGCCGGGACGTTCGCTCGGGTCAATCAATTTGGGGTCTACGGGCTCTTCGCTCATCAGAATGGTGACGCTGGCCCCCTGCGGCTCATAATCCTGACGCGCGATATTCAAAATATTGGCGCCGATAATGGAGCAGGTTTCGGTCAGTATTTCGGTAAGACGGTTCGCGTTGTACAGCTCGTCGATGTAAGCGATATAACCGTCACGCTCTTCTGCCGTCTTAGCGTAGCAGATGTCGTAAATGCAAAAACTCAGGCTTTTGGTCAGGTTGTTAAAGCCATGCAGTTTGAGTTTTTTCAATTTGGTCCACCCCCTTAGGATGCCTGTCCGGACAGGGCATCTTGTAGATACTGCGGCAGAGCGAAAGCTGCCGAATGGATCGCCGGATTGTAGTAACGGCAGCGGATACCGGCGCTGTGGAACCGTGCCTGAATGGTGTCGGGGCGCAGATGACGCAGCGCTTCGTTGTCGGTCGCCCAGGCAAAAGTCATGATGCCGCCGTAGTAGGTCGGAATCGCGGCCTGATAGAAGCTCACATCCTTAAAGTAGTGACTGAGCTTGCGATGACTGTCGAGGGCTTCGTCCTGCTGCAGGAAGCAGACGCCATTCTGGGCCACAAAAATTCCACCTGGAGTCAGGCAGCGTTTGCACCCTTCATAGAAGGCTGAAGTGAACAGGCTCTCGCCCGGCCCGATGGGATCGGTACAGTCGGAGATGATCACATCAAAGGTCTGCGTCGTGCTGTTGACAAAGTTAACGCCATCGTCGATCACCAGGTTAAAACGCGGATCGTCATAGGCGCCTGCGCTATGGTTAGGCAGGTACTGGCGGCAGAAAGAGACCACGCCGGCGTCGATTTCCACCATGGTGATGCTTTCCAGATTGCGATGACGGCAGACTTCGCGCAGCATACCGCCGTCTCCGCCGCCGATAATCAGCACCCGTTTCGCGTGGCCGTGAGCCAGCAGCGGAACGTGAGTCAGCATTTCATGGTAGATAAATTCGTCGCGCTCGGTGGTCTGCACCACGCCGTCCAGCGCCATTACCCGGCCAAAGGCCGCATTTTCGAAGATGACCAGATCCTGATGGTCGGTCTTCTCATGGTAAAGTACATTGTCGACGCTAAAGTACTGACCAAAATGGTCATGCAGCGTTTCATGCCACAGCTTGTTATCGCTCACTGGCGGAAACCTCCTTCGTTAACTTCCCCTAAAAATGGGCGCAACATAATAGCTAACAATGATGGGGGATGCACATTATTTCAACGAAGGAGGACGGAGGATTACTTCGCCCAGGCAAGCAGGCTGAGGGAGTCGCGGGCCAGCGCTTTACATTTCTTTTGGGTGGGAACCGCAATACCGCTCAGATCGCGGTAGCTCTCTTCGCCAAGGCGCTTCATATCGTAGCTTTCGTAGTTGCTCAGATCCCACTGATTCTGGCGTGCGAAGAAAACCAGCGCGCGTCGAATCTGGACGTTAGGCAGGTGATCGTAGCCGCAGTCATTCTTCAGAAAGACAAAAACCGCCGTCAGATCGGCCATATCTTCCGCTTCGGATTCGCTAAGCGCCTGGCTGGTGGTGGAAAACCCCAGCAGGCCGCTCAACAGCACTACCCTGACAAACTTCTTCATTACGACTACCGCTTCTGGATGGATACCAGACGTTAGCATATTTTGCCAAAGCCCGACGAGTGGTTATTGCCAGGAAATGTACGTATTTTTTAGCCCGAAAGGCATTGAGCTGAGCACTGACAATAGATTGCAGAAGATTTGCTTAATCACGTATTAAGTTCTGATTATTCGATAAGGCTGATATAACGTTCGCCAGCGCTCGGGCCGAGTGCGAACTCTTTTCGTCATCGGTATCCGGCCCGGGGCGCCATCCTATTTTTTCTGTTTGTTCGCAAGCTGCCTCTTTTCGCCTGCTTCAGGTGGTTTTTGCTACGCCCCTTATGGAGAAACCATGACCCTGGATTATATCGCTCTGGGAATACTCATTGCCGTGGTGTTGATTATTTTCTACGGCATTATCGTGATACACGATATTCCCTATGAGATTGCCAAAAAGCGCAATCATCCTCATCAGGATGCCATCCACTATGCCGGATGGGTCAGCCTGTTTACCCTGCATGTTTTATGGCCGTTACTGTGGATATGGGCCACGCTGTGGCGCGAAGATCGGGGCTGGGGCATTCAGCAAATCGCCCAGGAACAGCATGATATTCAGCATCATGTGACGCAGTTGAATCATCAGATAGAGGCGTTACGTCAGGACATCGTCGCCCTTAAATCGCGGAATAACACAGGTGCGCAGGTGGAGGAACAATAATGGAAACGTTACTGCTACTGACTTATGCGGCCTTGTGTATTGCTATCTTTAAGCTATTTAAAATACCTCTTAATAAATGGACCGTACCGACTGCGGTATTAGGCGGCGTTATTCTGATTGGCGCTATTGTGCTGGTGATGAACTACAACACGCCCTATACCCGAACGGGCAGCCAGGTTTTTCGTTCGGTACCGATTGTGCCGCAGGTACGCGGGCGGGTGACGGCAGTGCCGGTGAAGCCGAATCAGCCGCTCAGGCAGGGGGATGTGCTGTTCCGTATCTAATACCAGAGTCGCGGCGCTGCTGGCTCAGTTGCGCAAAGCGCAGTTTAAGCTGGACCATACCGTAGTGCGCGCGCCATCCGATGGCTATGTCACTCAGGTGGGGCTGCGTCCGGGCGTTATGGCGACGGCGCTGGGGCTGGCGCCGGTAATGACTTTTATTCCGACCGATCCTCATCAGTCCGCAAGTTACGTCGCCGCGTTTCGTCAGAATTCGCTACAGCGTCTGAAGCCCGGCTACAAAGCGGAGTTCATCTTCCCGGCCATTCCCGGCAAGGTGTTTGCAGGCGAAGTTGAGCAAGTTTTGCCCGCCATTGGCGAAAGCCAGCTTCAGGCTCAGGGGAAACTGCTGACCACTTCGGCATTGCAGACTGACGGTCGCGCTCTGGTGAAGCTTAACGTTACCGACAAGCGTCTGGCGCATTATCATCTGCCGCAGGGGGCTTCGGTTGAGGTGGCGGTCTATTCGGAACATTTTCACCACCTGGCGATGATTCGTAAGATCCTGATTCGTATGAAAAGCTGGCAGAATTTCCTTTACCTGGATCACTAATCTCCCCGGTGATGAAAAAATTGTGCAAATAACCGGCAAAGACTTGACCCTCCCCTTGGGGGAAGGTCTATGCTCGGGGCTCCGATACCGGTTAATAAGGAACAATGGATAATGCATCGCCGCGATTTTCTGAAGTACTCCGCCGCGCTGGGCGTACTCAGTAGCTTTCCTTTGCTCAGCCGTCGTCTTTGCGCCGCAGAGCGTCCGCGGCTGCCCATCCCCACGCTACTGGAGCCTGACGCCCAGAGTACGATTCGCCTGACGGCCCAGGCCGGAAAAAGCGTTCTGGCTGGCCACCAGGCAACCACCTGGGGCTACAACGGGCCGCTGTTGGGGCCGGCGCTGCGCCTGGAACAGGGCAAAAAGGTTAACGTCGAGATTCATAACCGGCTGTCGGAAGCCACCACCGTTCACTGGCACGGACTGGAGATTCCGGGCGAGGTGGATGGCGGCCCCCAGGGCGTGATAGCCGCGGGTGGGAGCCGTCAGGTCTCCTTCACGCCGCAGCAGCGCGCCGCTACCTGCTGGTTTCACCCGCATCAGCACGGCAAAACCGGCCACCAGGTGGCGATGGGGCTGGCCGGTCTGGTACTAATTGACGATCTGGAAAGCCGCCAGTTAATGCTGCCGAAGCAGTGGGGCATCGACGATATTCCGCTGATTATCCAGGATAAGCGTTTTGGCGCTGATGGCCAGATAGACTATCAACTGGACGTGATGAGCGCCGCGGTAGGCTGGTTTGGCGATACGCTGCTGTGCAACGGCGTGAACTACCCTCAGTTCGGCGCGCTGCGCGGCTGGCTGCGGCTGCGGCTGCTGAACGGCTGTAACGCCCGTTCGCTGGAACTTGCGACCAGCGATGGCCGCCCTATGTACGTGGTGGGTAGCGATGGTGGTCTGCTGGCGGAGCCGGTGAAGGTTGAAAGCCTGCCTGTCCTGATGGGAGAGCGCTTCGAGGTGCTGGTGGAAGTGAAGGATGCCAGCCCCTTCGATATTATGGCGCTGCCGGTAAAGCAGATGGGGATGCAGGTGGCACCCTTTGATAAGCCCCAGCCGGTGGTACACATCCAGCCGGTACCGGTTCACGGCTCTGGCGCGCTGCCGGATACGCTGGTGAAAGTCCCTGAATTACCGGCGCTTGAAGGGCTTAACACCCGCTGGCTGCAGCTGATGATGGATCCCCGTCTGGATCAGATGGGTATGCAGGCGCTGATGAAAAAATATGGTCAGGGAGCCATGGCCGGTATGAACCATGGCGCGATGATGGGCCACGGCGATATGGGGCAGATGAAAGAGGGAATGGCGCACGGCGCAATGGGGCATATGGCGCATGGCAAGACGAAGCTGGATATTCATAACGCCAATAAGATCAATGGAAAAGCCTTTGATATGAATACGCCGTCGTTTAACGTGCCGCACGGCCAATACGAGCGCTGGACCATCTCCGGCGAAGGCGACATGATGCTGCATCCGTTCCATATTCACGGCACCCAGTTCCGTATTCTGTCGGAAGACGGTAAACCGCCGGCGGCGCATCGCCGCGGCTGGAAAGATACGGTACGGGTGGAAGGTAAACGCAGCGAAGTGCTGGTGCGTTTCGATCATACCGCCCCTGCTGAACACAGCTATATGGCCCATTGCCATTTGCTGGAACATGAAGACACCGGCATGATGCTGGGCTTTACCGTCTCCTGATAAAAAAAGCGGCTCCCGATGGGAGCCGCTTTGCATTATGCGTTGCGGTTATTTCGCCTCATCCGGCAGCGCGTACGCGACGATATAGTCGCCCATTTTGGTTCCGAACGAGCCGTGACCGCCTGCGGCTATCACCACATACTGCTTACCATTAACCTCATAGGTCATGGGCGTGGCCTGGCCGCCTGCGGGCAGTCGCGCCTGCCACAGTTTCTCGCCGTTGGTCATGTTATAAGCGCGCAGATAGTTATCCGCGGTAGCGGCGATAAACAGTACGTTACCGGCAGTGGAGATCGGGCCGCCCAGCATCGGCATCCCCATGTTAAAGGGAACCGGGAACGGCATCGGGAACGGCATGCTGTCACGCGGGGTTCCGATACGTTTTTTCCAGGCGATGCTGTGGGTTTTCAGATCGATCCCGGAAATGTAACCCCAGGCCGGTTGCTTACACGGCAGGCCAATGGGAGACAGGAACGGATTCAGGGTAACTCCGAAAGGCACGCCGTACTGCGGCTGAATACCAGATTCGGTGCCGGATCCTTTGGCATCCTTCGGCGGCTCCATTGGGTTGCCCGGCCCGCGCGGAATCAGCTTCGACACGAACGGCAGCGCCATCGGGTTAGCGATAGCCACCTGACGGTTCGGATCGACTGAAATGCCGCCCCATTCAAACATCCCCAGGTTGCCCGGGAATACCAGGGTGCCCTGTTCGGAAGGCGGTGTAAAGGTGCCCTCATAGCGCAGACCGTGGAAGATTACCCGGCATACCAGCTGATCGTACATGGTGGCGCCCCACATATCCGCGCCAGTCAGTTTTTTCTCCGGACGGAAGGTCAGTTCAGAGAACGGCTGAGTCGGCGACAGACGATCGCCTTTCGCCGGGCCCTGTGGAACCGGACGCTCCGGAGCGGGAACCACGGTTTTACCAGTGCGTCTGTCCAGTACGAACAGGTTGCCGGTTTTGGCCGGCGCGTAAATCACCGGAACGGTGTTGCCGTCCTTATCGGTAATGTCCGCCAGGGTCGGCTGGGAAGGCATATCCATATCCCACAGATCGTGATGCACGGTCTGATACGACCATTCCAGCTTACCGGTGGTGGCGTTAAGTGCCAGAATGGAGCTGGCGTAGCGTTCCTGTTCCGGCGTACGGTTGCCGCCCCAGATATCCGGCGTGGTCACCCCGGTCGGGATGTAGACCAGATCCAGCTTCGCATCATAGACCGACGGCGCCCAGGAGTTCGGCGAGTTCGGGGTAAAGTGATGCTCGTCGGCTGGAATCGCATTCGGATCTTTAGCGCCGGGATCGAAGACCCACAGCAGCTTGCCGGTATTAACGTCGAAGCCGCGAATCACGCCGGAAGGCTCGTGGGTCGAGAAGTTATCGGTGACTGCGCCGGCAATCACAATAACCTTGTCGGTAATAATGGGCGGTGAAGTCGGCTCGTACATGCCTGGCGTGGTGACCGGCATATTGCTTTGCAGATTCAGTTCGCCGTTATTGGCGAAGCTGGCGCAGCGTTTGCCGTTGTCAGCGTTGATGGCGAACAGACGACCATCGTTAACCGGCAGAATGATACGGCGCGGGCAGTCCGCCACCACGTCCGGCGCGGCATTGCTTGCGTTGGCCTCGTGATAAGACACGCCGCGGCAGGTCACGTGCTGGAACGAAGGATCGGTCTTCAGTTCGGGATCAAAGTGCCATTTCTCTTTCCCGGTCGCGGCATCCAGGGCGAACAGACGCTGGTGTGCGGTACACAGGAACAGGGTATTGCCCACTTTGATCGGCGTGACCTCGTTGGTTATCTCCACCGGGTCATTGTCCTGCTTCAGATCGCCGGTACGGAACACCCAGGCTTCTTTCAACTGGTGTACGTTGTCGGCGTTGATCTGCTTAAGGGGTGAATAGCGCTGGCCTTCCTGAGTACGTCCATAAGCCGGCCAGTCGCCGTCCGCAATATCGGAACTCTGCGCCGCCGCCGTGGTATCGGTCGGCAGGGTGCCGTGAATTTCCTGAGGATCGTTGAAACCGGCCCAGGTGAGAATACCGGCGCTTACCAGTAGAGTGACGATCAGTGCGGGAATCGCCGGGCGTGAATAGGTGAGGTTGCGCCAGATAAAGGGCAGCAGCAGCCAGATCCCGAAGAAGACCAGCACATCGCAGCGCGGCGTCAGCGCCCAGAAGTCGAAGCCGACTTCCCAGACGCCCCATAGCATGGTGCCGAGCAGCAGCAGGGCATACAGCCATAGTGCAGCGGCGCTGCGACGCCACAGCAACCAGGCGACCGCCAGCATGATGATGCCTGCTATCGGGTAGTACCAGGAGCCGCCGATAGCGACCAGCCAGACACCTCCTCCCAGAAGCCAGAGCCCTGTCAGCAGCGCAAACAGAGCGGATAACATCACGACCAGGCGTGGTCGGGGTTGTTGATTTTCCATAGCGATTAATTCCATTAATTTTTAATAGCAATTAATTATAGTTAGTTACACCCGTGACGGCGATCACAAAAATGCTTTTTGATGCAAAGAAGCGAAGAGGGGGGGTTTGCTGTTATACTCTGCGGTCTTTCGATTCACGCGGACGCTTTCCTGAGTGAATGACCGCGGATCAGAGCATTATCAGCATATTATTTGGTTATACAGATGAAACATAAAGTAGAAGTGATGATCCCGGAAGCGGAGATCGCGGCGCGTGTCGCAGAGCTTGGGCAGCAGATTAACGAACGCTATCGCGATAGCGGCAGCGAAATGGTGCTGGTGGGGCTGCTGCGCGGCTCCTTTATCTTTATGGCGGATCTGTGCCGGGCGGTGGAAGTGCCCCACGAAGTCGACTTTATGACCGCTTCCAGCTACGGCAGCGGCATGTCCAGCACCCGCGACGTGAAGATCATCAAGGATCTGGATGAAGACATTCGCGGTAAAGATGTGCTTATCGTGGAAGATATTATCGATTCCGGTAATACCCTGAGCCGGGTGAGCGAGATTTTGCGCCTGCGTGAGCCAAAATCACTGGCTATCTGTACGCTGCTGGACAAGCCTTCGCGCCGAGAAGTGGATGTGAAGGTCGAATTTATCGGCTTCTCGATTCCCGACGAATTTGTGGTGGGTTACGGCATTGATTATGCCCAACACTATCGCCATCTCCCCTACGTTGGCAAAGTCGTTCTGCTGGACGAGTAATAAAAAAGGGCCGCGATGCGGCCCTTGAGACTGATGACAAACCTGGGTCGAACACATTCGGCCAGAACCACCAGAAAAATAAACAAGGAAAATCAATTTATTGATTTTCGACTGATAACCACAAAGAGGGAAAAAACACGTTTTTTCCCTCTTTGTCATCAACCTTAAGGGCCGTGATGCGGCCCTTAGCTTTATTTGTGATTGTGGAGCTTCTGGCGCAGATTGCAGACGCCTTTGCGGTAGTTCTGCTCCAGCGACTCGCGACTGGTGGCGGTGACGTCCAGATCGCGCAGCAATCCGTCGTGAATGCCGTAAGCCCAGCCGTGGATGGTGACCTTCTGGTTACGCTTCCACGCTGACTGCATGATGGTAGAGTGGCCCAGGTTATAGACCTGCTCCATCACATTCAGCTCGCAGAGCGTATCCATGCGCTGGTTTTCCGGCAGCTCGCCCAGCAGGGAGCTGTGCTTGAACCAGATATCGCGAATATGCAGCAGCCAGTTGTTGATCAAGCCCAGTTCGGGGTTTTCCACCGCTGCCTGCACGCCGCCGCACCCGTAGTGGCCGCAAATAATGATATGCTCGACTTCCAGCACATCGACGGCGTACTGAACCACGGATAAACAGTTCAGGTCGGTATGGATAACCAGGTTCGCCACGTTACGGTGCACGAAGATCTCGCCCGGCTCCAGGCCGGTGAGGCGTTCTGCGGGAACGCGGCTGTCGGAACATCCGATCCATAGAAAACGGGGCTTCTGTGCTTGTGCAAGCTGAGTAAAGAAGCCGGGATCCTCTTCCACCAGCATTTTAGACCAGAGACGGTTATTGCTGATGAGACTGTCGATATCTTTCATAGAGGTTAACAACCTGTAACCAGATTAGTGCGTTGAGGTAATATAGGGCAACTCAACTTTTTTTTAAACCTGCTCGTCATATTTCAGGTTGCAGATGCGCTGGCTGCACTCGTTCACTTACTGATGTAAGCTCCCGAGGATTCACCCGTTTGCCGCGTTACAAGACCCTGGCGGGCCTCGCCCTTTCGGGGCCGTGCTGAAGCACGTTCATATCTGTCTGTGGCATATATGACCTGCAATCAGAATTATTTAGAGCAGAAGCAATAACTTAAGGCTACTACTATCTATGGCATATGCACTGGAACTGGAGCAACTGACGAAAACCTACCCCGGCGGCGTTCAGGCGCTGCGCGGCATCGATCTGCGCGTAGAAGCCGGTGATTTTTACGCACTATTGGGGCCTAACGGCGCAGGCAAATCCACCACCATCGGCATTATCAGCTCACTGGTCAATAAGAGCGCAGGCCAGGTCAGGGTCTTCGGCTACGACCTGGAGCGCGATGTGGTAAACGCCAAACGCCAGCTCGGGCTGGTACCGCAGGAATTTAACTTTAACCCCTTCGAGACGGTGCAGCAGATCGTTGTTAACCAGGCGGGCTACTACGGCGTACCGCGCCGCGAAGCGCTGGCGCGCAGCGAAAAGTACCTGACAGAGCTCGACCTGTGGGGGAAACGCAACGAACGCGCGCGCATGCTCTCTGGTGGTATGAAGCGTCGCCTGATGATCGCCAGGGCTCTGATGCATGAGCCGCGGCTGCTGATCCTGGATGAGCCTACCGCTGGCGTGGATATCGAACTGCGTCGCTCAATGTGGACTTTTCTGAAAGATCTCAACGATCAGGGCACCACCATCATATTGACCACCCACTACCTGGAAGAAGCCGAAATGCTGTGCCGCAACATCGGCATTATCCAGAGCGGCGAGCTGGTGGAGAACACCTCGATGAAAGAGCTGCTCTCCAAACTGAAATCGGAAACTTTTATTCTCGATCTGGCACCAAAAAGTCCGATCCCGAAGCTGGACGGCTACCAGTACCGACTGGTAGACACCTCGACGCTGGAGGTGGAAGTGCTGCGCGAACAGGGCATCAATAGCGTGTTCTCTCAGTTGAGCGCGCAGGGTATTCAGGTATTAAGTATGCGTAACAAAGCTAACCGGCTGGAAGAGCTGTTTGTCACGCTGGTACACGAGAAGAAAGGAGAGCCGGCATGATGCAGCTTTACTGGGTCGCCCTGAAGAGTATCTGGGCGAAAGAGATTCACCGCTTTATGCGTATCTGGGTTCAGACGCTGGTGCCGCCGGTGATCACCATGACCCTGTACTTTATTATCTTCGGTAACCTGATAGGCTCGCGCATTGGCGAGATGCACGGCTTTAGCTATATGCAGTTTATCGTCCCGGGGCTTATCATGATGGCGGTTATCACCAACGCCTACGCCAACGTGGCTTCCTCTTTCTTCGGTTCTAAATTTCAGCGCAATATTGAGGAGCTGCTGGTAGCGCCGGTGCCCACCCACGTGATTATCGCCGGCTATGTCGGCGGCGGCGTGGCGCGCGGCCTGTGCGTCGGAATTCTGGTGACGGCGATTTCGTTGTTCTTTGTGCCATTTCACGTACATTCGTGGCTGTTCGTGGCGCTGACGCTGCTGCTGACCGCGATTCTGTTTTCGCTGGCGGGGCTGCTCAACGCGATATTCGCCACTACCTTCGACGATATCAGCCTGATTCCGACCTTCGTACTGACCCCGCTGACCTATCTGGGCGGCGTGTTCTATTCGCTGACGCTGCTGCCGCCCTTCTGGCAGGCGCTGTCGAAGCTGAACCCCATCGTCTATATGATTAGCGGATTCCGTTACGGATTCCTGGGCGTGAGCGACGTCCAGCTACCGTTGACCGTTGGCGTGCTGTTTATTTTTATTGCCGTCTTTTATCTGCTGTGCTGGCGTCTGATTCAGCGCGGACGCGGTTTGCGCAGCTGATTAGCACCGATAAAAAACCTGAACGCCATCCGGCGTTCAGGTTTTTTTTACGCTATACGTGGGAATCAGGCGACCTGAACCGGTACGGCCTTCGCAATACGCTTCATTTCGTTATCGCCGTCGAAGTAGGCGACTTTCGGCTGCCAGCTACGGGCTTCTTCATCCGGCATGGTGACATAGCTTGCGATAATCATGATATCGCCGACGCTGGCGCAGTGGGCCGCAGCGCCGTTCACCGAGATGATGCGCGAACCGCGTTCGGCGGCGATGGCATAGGTTGAGAAACGCTTGCCGTTGGTGACGTTATAGATGTCGATAGCTTCATATTCCAGAATGCCTGCCGCGTCGAGGAAATCCTGGTCAATGGCGCAGGAGCCTTCATAGTGCAGATCGGCCTGCGTCACTTTGACGCGGTGGAGTTTGCCCTGCAGCATAGTACGAATCATAGCGTTGAACCCTGGTCATTTAGTCATACGGAACAGGGGCCAGGCGGGCCTGGTCCCGGGAAGAGGGGCAGTATTACCCCATCAGGCGCCTGCTGTCTACTCGGTAAGCGCCACCTGCATATTATCAATCAGGCGCGCTTCGCCAAGCCAGGCGGCCATCAGAATCACGGCACGCTGGCTTTCCGGCGTCAGGGCCTGCAGGCTGTCGGCATCGCGAATTTGCAGATCGTCGGCGCGCAAGCCTTTGTCATTCAGCGTCTGGGCGGCAATGGCGAGGATCTCTTCGCAGTCGCGCTCGCCAGCGCTAAGTTTGCCGGCTATCTCCTGCATCACCTGATGCAGCCCAGGGGCGATTTTACGCTGTGCGGCGCTGAGATAGCCGTTACGGGAACTCAGCGCCAGACCATCTTTCGCGCGCACCGTGGGAACGCCGACGATATCGATATCGTAGCCCATGTCCTCCACCATTTTGCGGATAAGCGCCAGTTGCTGGAAGTCTTTTTCGCCGAAACAGGCAACGTCCGGCTGCACCAGATTGAACAGTTTGCTGACCACGGTCGCCACGCCGCGGAAGTGGCCGGGGCGGCTGGCGCCCTCCAGGATGGTGGAAAGCTCCGGCACCTCGACAAAGGTCTGGCCTTCCATGCCTTTGGGGTAGACTTCCTGGGGAGTGGGGGCGAACACCACATCGACGCGGCGCTTGTTGAGCTTTTCGCTATCCTGCTGCAGCGTGCGTGGATAGCGCGCAAGGTCATCAGGTCTGTCGAACTGCATCGGATTGACGAAAATACTGACCACCACTACGTCGGCGCGCTCGCGGGCTTCGTCGACCAGCTTCATATGGCCATCGTGCAGGTTGCCCATGGTGGGAACCAGTGCAATCCGCTTCCCTTCCTTCCGCCAGCGGCGAATCTGCTGACGCAGTAGCGGCAAGGTTTCAACAATAAGCACGGCTATTCACTCCTGTCATTCAAAACTGTGTTCGGCGCCCGGGTAAGCGCCGGACTCAACTTCAGCGATATACTGGCGCACGGCTGCGCGAATATCGCCGGTTTGTGCAAGAAAGTTTTTAGCAAATTTCGGGGTATGGCCGCCGGTGATACCAAAGGCGTCGTGCATTACCAGGATCTGGCCGTCGGTGCCGTTACCGGCGCCGATACCTATCACCGGAATGGAAAGGGCGTCGGTAATGCGTTTGGCCAGCGCTTTAGGCACGCACTCCAGCACCAGCAGTTGTGCGCCTGCGGCTTCCAGCGCCCGGGCGTCTTCCAGCAGCGTTTGAGCTGCCGCGTCGCTGCGGCCCTGGACTTTATATCCGCCGAAGATGTTAACCGATTGCGGCGTCAGGCCAAGATGGCCGCAGACCGGCACGGCGCGCTCGCTCAACAGGCGTACGGTTTCCGCCAGCCACTGGCCGCCTTCAATCTTGACCATATTGGCACCCGCGCGCATGACTTCGGCGGCGTTATCAAACGCCTGCTCGGGCGTGGCGTAGGCCATAAACGGCAGGTCAGCGAGCAGCAGGCTACCGGGCGCGCCGCGCCGTACCGCTCGGGTGCACCAGGCGATATCTTCAACGGTAACAGGCAGCGTGGAGTCGTAACCCTGAACGGTCATCCCCAGAGAGTCGCCCACCAGCATCACGCCAATACCTTCATCGGCGAAGAGTCTGGCAAAGCTGTAATCGTAGGCGGTAATGCTGGCGAACTTCTTGTTTTGCTCTTTGAGCTGGCGTAGGTGGGTGATGGTTGTCGCTTTCATAATATCCCCCGTGACAAAACGATAGCGCATTCTGGAAGATCCAGGGGAAGAATGCCAGATGTTTGATTTTATTCCGTATTCAATACAAATGCCGGATAATATGTCTGATTTAAGCGCGCGTTAATAAAATTATATCTGGTATGTTACCACGGCACTGGCGGCTCGTCGGGCAGCCTCGTCAGGCAGTCGCGCAGGCTTTCGCCGTCGGGAAACACCAGTTCCGGTGCGATTTCAAACAGCGGCCACAGCATAAACATGCGATTTTTCATGTCGTAGTGAGGAACCGTCAGACGCGGAGTCGCGAGGGTTCTTGCGCCAAACAGCATGATGTCGAGATCCAGCGTTCTCGGCCCCCAGCGCTCCGCTTTGCGGGTACGCCCCTGCTCCAGTTCGATCCGCTGGGTGTGGTCGAGCAGCGCTTCGGGCTCAAGCCCGGTTTCCAGCGCCACGGCGGCGTTGAGGTAGTCGGGCTGATCCTGAGGGCCAAGAGGCGGCGTGCGGTAAAACGCAGAGAGCGCCACGCGCCGGGTTTGGGGAATGTCGTCCATGGCCTCTAGCGCGGCGCGAGCCTGCGCCAGCGGAGAAGCCAGATTACTGCCGATGGCGATGTAGCACAGGGTCACGACCTCTCCTCGCGCCGGGGAGCGCGGCGGCGCGGACGACGATGGCGTTTGCGACCGCCGGGTTCGTCGCCAAGCTGGCTGACCATATTTTTCTGCTGCGGCGGCGGAGCAACCTGGAACTCGCCCCACCACTGCGTCAGGCGCTGCAGCTCGCTGTTGTTTTCGGCAACGGCGCGCTGTTCCAGCAGATCGTAGGCGGCGCGGAATTTGGGGTGTTCCATCAGACGCCAGGCGCGTTTGCCCTGGCGTCGGGACAGACGCAGCTGGAGCTGCCAGATATCGCGGATAAGCGAAGTGATGCGCTTTGGAATGGCGATGGAACGGCAGGCTTCGTCCAGCACTTCGTTCATGGCCAGGGCAAAGGCATCGTACCAGGCAAGCCCTCCTTCCTGTGCGAGCTTCTGAGCCATTTCCAGCTGCGGATACCACAGCATGGCGGCGAACAGGAAGGCCGGATTGACGCGCTTGCCATTCAGAATACGGTTATCCGTGTTTTTCAGCACCTGGGCGATAATACGCTCCATGGGGCTGTCGCCGTTTTCGGTAAAATAGCGGGTGATACTGGGGAACAGCGGCTGGAATAGCTGATATTCGCGCAGCAGGCGATAAGTTTCGTAGCCGTAACCCGCCTGCAGCAGCTTGAGCGACTCCTCAAACAGACGGGCTGCGGGCACGTCGTTGAGCAGATTGGCCAGACGGGGAATCGGTTCGCCGGTTTCCGGGCTGATGGTCATGCCGAGTTTGGCGGCAAAGCGCACCGCGCGCAGCATTCGCACCGGATCTTCGCGATAGCGGGTTTCGGGGGAGCCAATCAGGCGAATGCGGCCTTCCTGCAGATCGCGCAGCCCACCCACGTAATCGCGTACCGTAAAGTCGGCCGCGCTGTAATAAAGGCTGTTAATAGTGAAGTCGCGGCGCTGGGCATCTTCTTCAATGGAGCCGAAGATATTATCGCGTAGCAGCATTCCGTTTTGTCCACGCTGCGAAAGCTGGCGGTCGGTTTGTGCTTCATGATGGCCGCGGAAAGTGGCGACTTCGATAATTTCCGGCCCGAACATCACGTGAGCCAGACGGAAACGGCGCCCTACCAGGCGGCAGTTGCGAAATAGCTTACGAACCTGCTCCGGTGTGGCATTGGTCGTAATGTCAAAATCTTTTGGCTTCTTCCCCAGCAGCAGATCGCGGACGCCGCCGCCAACCAGCCAGGCTTCATATCCCGCTTTGTTGAGACGGTAGAGCACCTTGAGGGCATTTTCACTGATGTCTTTGCGGGAAATGGTGTGCCGATCGCGGGGGATCACCGTCAGAGCGGGCTGTGCGGAGTGCGCCTGCTGGGCGCTGTCTTCGCGGTTCAGCACTTTACGGCAAAAATTAGCGACTCGAGTAAAAATGGTACACCTCGGTTGTGTCAATCATCAGGGGACAAAAAAAACAGCGGCTAATCATAGCTCAGTGCGACGCATTTGAGAATGGCGGATTCGCGGTGTTTCTGGCAATATCGCCGCCAGCGACCAGTTGTCCGCAGCGTAAGCCAGTAGCGCATCCCGCTGCATATCGCGCCAGTCGGGGGGCGGAGCCTGGTTAAGAAATCTCAGCGCTTCTACCAGCACGGGGCGTGGATCGCTCCAGGGCAACGCAGGAGCGTGGTTCTGCTTCGACAGTTTATCGCCGCGTTCGTTAAGGGCCAGCGGCAGGTGGATGTAGTCCGGGGCTGACCAGCCGAAGGTGTGATACAGCGCTATCTGGCGCACGGTGGGGGCTATCAGGTCGGCGCCGCGCACGATTTCGGTGACGCCCTGAAAATGGTCATCCACCACCACCGCCAGATTATAGGCAAACAGGCCGTCGCGGCGGTGGATGATGAAATCTTCCTGGGCCAGTGCCTGGTCAGCTTCCAGACGGCCACGCAGGCGATCGGTGAAGTGATAAATCGGGTGGCGCTGCCACAAGCGCACGGCGGCGTTTTCCGGCCCCAGCCCCTGTGTTCGGCAATGGCCATCGTAAATCCCGCCTGTCTCATGGATGCGGCGTCGGGTACAGGTGCAGTAGTAGCAGAGTCCCTGGTCATGGAGCCAGGCCAGGGCGGCACGGTAGGCGTTATGACGTTGCGACTGCCAAAGCACCTCGCCATCCCAGCTTAGTCCGTAATGTTCGAGCTGACGCAGAATGGTGTCGCCGGCGCCGGGTAGCTCCCGGGGAGGATCGATATCTTCAATACGTACCAGCCATTTGCCCTGCATGGCGCGGGCCTGAAGCCAACTGCCCAGCGCGGCGATAAGCGATCCAAAATGCAGTTCACCGGAAGGAGAGGGGGCGAAACGCCCAATGTAGTTTTGTCGCGACATGAATTCTAAGGCGGGGGGATTACCCCCACCCCGGGAAAGTTTGTGGTTACCGCGGGCTGTCAGCCAGCCATCTGTTTTTCGCGGATTTCAGCCAGTGTCTTACAGTCGATGCATAGATCGGCGGTCGGACGTGCTTCCAGACGACGAATGCCGATTTCAACACCACAGGATTCGCAGTAGCCGAAGTCTTCGTCTTCCACTTTTTTGAGCGTTTTTTCGATCTTTTTGATCAGTTTACGCTCGCGGTCACGGTTACGCAGTTCAAGGCTGAACTCTTCTTCCTGAGCGGCTCGATCTACCGGATCGGGGAAGTTGGCAGCTTCGTCCTGCATGTGAGTTACGGTACGATCGACTTCATCCCTGAGCTGATTACGCCATGATTCCAGAATCCGCTTGAAGTGCGCCAGTTGGGCGTCATTCATATACTCTTCGCCCGGCTTCTCCTGATATGGCTCCACCCCAGCGATGGCGAGAATACTCAGGGACGATGTCTTACGGTTTTGCCCTTGTTGCATGTTGCTTCTCCTTAACACGCACTATCGGTCCCCATGACGGGGGAAAATCAGGCCGCTATAAATAACAGAAGCGTTTCCGGATGGCAATTGTATTAAATCCGCCTCTTGACAACCTTGTGAAGGAAAGCGTATTTAGCCTGCGCCCCCGATCATAAATCAGACAACCCTAAGGAATGAAGGGAACCGGCGCGTTAAGCTGCAGCGCGGTGCGGGTCAGACTGGCTTTCCAGGCCAGTACCTCCACTCCCCGGGCGATGGCTTCGTCAAGAAGCTGCCCGTATTTCACATCGATGTGCCGTGCCGGTGAGACACTGTCGATGGCTGAATGCAGCACCGCAAACAGCAGTACAGCTCGCTCACCCCCCTGTGCCACGCTAATCAGCTCCCGCAGATGTTTCTGCCCGCGTTCAGTGACTGCGTCGGGAAACCAGCCTCGATTCGCCTCGGCTAACGTGACTGATTTTACTTCAATATAGCAGTTAACCCGGTCGTCCGCCTGGAGCATAAAATCGATGCGGCTACGTTCGGCCCCGTACCTGACTTCACTGTGTAATTGGGTATAACCGTCCAGCCCTAAAATCAGATTATTACACAGCGCTTCCTTTACTACCGCGTTGGCGCGCAGCGTATTTACGCAGATAGTCGCGCCCTGGGCGGTTTCGGTCAGTTCCCAGGTGTGGGGATACTTGCGGGCTGCATTGGTGGAGGTGGAATACCAGACCGTATCGCCTGGCGTGGCGCAGCCGGTCATGGCGCCGGTATTGGGGCAGTGCAGCGTCAGTTCTTCTCCCGATGGGGTAATGACATCGGCCAGAAAGCGTTTGTAGCGTCGCACCAGGGTAGCGGGCTGCAGCGGCGGGGTGAATTCCATACTCTTCCTTATTGGATTAGCGACCAGCGCTCAAGCGCCCGATAGCGGGTGCGGCCCTGTTCGAACAGTGATTCATAGAGCGCGAAGGTTTCCACCTCCCAGCGCCAGCTGAAGCCTGGCGCGGGCAGTTTGACCTGCGACTGCGCGTGGCGCCAGAGCGTCACATGGGGGTGAAACGGGCGCGTTCCCTGGGGGCTGCCGCTGCGCTCGGCCTGAGCGCGCAGCACAGAGGCGAGCTGTAACAATCCGCGAGGAGCGCGCCGCGTTCCCAGCCATACCACCCGGGAGCGCGGCCAGTGCCCGGCGTCATCCAGCGTGAGGGCAAAGCCGGGCTGGCGGATTCGTCCGGCCAGAGTGGCCAGCGTCTGCTGTTTCTGGCTGCCTACCTCCCCCAGAAAGGCCAGCGTAATATGCAGGTTGGCCGCCGCCACCGGGCGCCCGGTCTGCTGGGGGAACTGCTGAGCACGCCAGTGCAGTATCTGTTGCTGGATGGCGGCGGGGATCTCCAGGGCGAAAAACAGGCGACGCGTGGCGGACATGGCACTCTCGAGGTCAAAGGTTTGGCAGGATGCTACAATGCCGCCACGCGATTGTTAACCCCGGGAAACGCATTGTGTCCACATTACCTGTTGCGGCGGTTCTGCCGGAACTGCTTAGCGCGCTGCGCCAGGCACCGCAAACGCTGCTTATCGCCCCCACCGGCGCCGGTAAATCGACCTGGCTGCCGCTTATCCTTCTGCGTGAGATGCCCGCCGGGCGCATTCTGCTGCTGGAGCCGCGGCGGCTGGCGGCCCGTAATGTCGCCCAGCGCCTGGCCGAACAGCTGGACGAGCAGCCGGGAGAAACCGTAGGTTACCGAATGCGCGCTGAGAGTTGCGTGGGGCCGAACACCCGGCTGGAGGTGGTGACAGAGGGGATCCTGACCCGCATGATCCAGCGCGATCCGGAACTGAGCGGCATTTCCCTGGTGCTGCTGGATGAGTTCCATGAGCGCAGCCTGCAGGCCGATCTGGCGCTGGCGCTGCTGCTGGAAGTACAGCAGGGGCTGCGCGACGATCTGAAGCTACTGATTATGTCGGCAACCCTGGACGATCGACGCCTGAGCCAGCTGCTGCCTGAAGCTCCGGTAGTGATTTCCGAAGGGCGAAGCTGGCCGGTGGAACGGCGTTACCAGGGGCTGCCTGTCCATCAGCGTTTTGACGAAGCAGTGGCGATAGCCACCGCGCAGCTACTGCGTGAGGAGTCAGGATCGCTGCTGCTGTTTCTACCCGGGGTCGGCGAGATCCAGCGGGTGCTGGAACAACTGCGCGAACGGGTGCCCCGGGATGTGGTGCTGTGTCCGCTGTATGGTGCGCTACCACTGAGCGAACAGCGGCGAGCTATTCTGCCCGCGCCGCAGGGCCAGCGCAAAGTCGTGCTGGCGACTAATATCGCTGAAACCAGTCTGACCATCGAAGGGATCCGCCTGGTGGTGGATAGCGCTCAGGAGCGTACGGCGAAGTTTGATCCGCGCAGTGGCTTAACCCGGCTTATCACCCAGCGCATCAGCCAGGCATCGATGACTCAGCGCGCCGGTCGCGCCGGGCGTCTGGAACCGGGTATTTGCCTGCATCTGGTCGCGGCGGAGCAGGCGGAGCGTGCCGCCGCCCAGGGCCAGCCGGAGATAGCGCAAAGCGATCTCTCCGGTTTGCTGCTGGAGCTGAGCCTGTGGGGCTGTACCGATGCGGCGCAGATGAACTGGCTGGACGCGCCTCCGGCTCAAAACCTGGCGGCGGCACGGTTACTGTTACAGCGACTGGGCGCGCTGGATGACAAGGAACGCCTGACGGCGAAGGGGAGACAGATGGCGCGGCTGGGGGTCGATCCCCGGCTGGCGGCGATGCTGACGGCGGCCACCACGCCGGACCAACGCAGCACTGCGGCGATGCTTGCTGCCATTCTTGAAGAGCCGCCGCGTGGTGCAGGCGATGAACTGAGCGATGCGCTGATGCGTCCCCAGGGCAACTGGCGGGCGCGTTCGCGTCAGTTGCTTAAACGCACTGGAGAGGAAAGCGGAAGCTGCGACCCTGAGCTGGCCGCGAGCCTGCTGGCGCACGGCTTCGCCGACCGTATTGCGCTGCGGCGTGGTCAACAGGGGCGCTATCTACTGGCTAACGGTATGGGTGCCACTCTGGAACCTGATTCCCCCCTGACCCGTCATGAATGGCTGCTGGCACCGCTGCTGCTCCAGGGGGCGAGTTCGCCGGATGCGCGCATTCTTCAGGCGTTGCCTGTAGAACCTGAGCGGCTGGCGGCTGATGTCCCGGGGCTGTTAGCGCAGAGCGACAGCGTGGAGTGGGACGAGGGCCAGGGAACGCTGAAGGCCTGGCGTCGCTGGCGTATCGGCAATCTGACGGTCAAACGCCAGCCGCTGAATCGCCCTGATGAGGGACAGCTTCATCAGGCGATACTGAACGGCATTCGCGATAAGGGGCTTTCCCTGCTTAACTGGAGCGAGGCGGCGCAGCAGCTGCGGCTGCGTATCAGCTGCGCCGCCCGCTGGCTGCCGGAGCACCCGTGGCCGAAGGTGGATGACGAAGCGCTTCTGGCGACGCTTGAGCAATGGCTGCTGCCGCTGATGGGCGGAGTTAAGTCGCTCCAGGCCTTGAGGAATCTGGATCTCTGCCCGGGGCTTTACAGTCTGCTTGACTGGTCACTGCGTCAGCGGCTGGATAGTAAGCTGCCAACTCATTACACTGTGCCGACCGGGAGTCGTATCGCCATTCGCTATGATGCGGATAATCCCCCGGCTCTGGCGGTGCGGATGCAGGAGATGTTTGGCGAAGTGACGACGCCTGCGATTGCCGAAGGGCGAGTCGCGTTGGTGCTGGAGCTGCTGTCTCCGGCCCATCGTCCGTTGCAGGTAACCCGCGATTTGGCCGCCTTCTGGCAGGGCGCGTACCGCGAGGTGCAAAAAGAGATGAAAGGGCGCTATCCCAAACACGCCTGGCCGGACTCTCCGGCGACGGCGCAGCCCACCCGACGCACTAAACGTTACCAGTAATGGCGCCGGATTGAGCAGATTTTGAGAGCTTTCTTCTTTCGCCAGCGGCGGAAGACAGGAGAATCGGGCCTTTGCGCCTGCACTTTTGTGGAGAAAGAGAATGGCGGGGAATGACCGCGAACCTATCGGACGCAAAGGTAAACCGAAGCGTCCGCCTAAAGAGAAGGTGAGCCGTCGTCGCCTGCGCGATGAGCGGTATGACGATGATGATTACGATGATGATGAGGCGCCCATGTCGCGCAAGGTAAAGAAGGGGCGTCCGCCACGCCGTAAACGCAGCTGGATCTGGTTTTTCGTTAAGCTGCTGATCGTACTGCTGGTGCTGTTTGTCGCCTACGGCGTCTGGCTGGATCAGAAGATTCGCAGCCGCATCGACGGTAAAGTCTGGCAACTGCCGGCGGCGGTCTATGGGCGGATGGTGAATCTTGAGCCGGATATGGCCTTCAGCGAAAAAGAGATGGTGAAGCTGCTGGAAGGGACGCAGTACCGTCAGGTTACGCGGATTACCCGCCCGGGCGAGTTCACCGTGAAGGGCAACACCATCGAGATGCTGCGCCGTCCGTTCGATTTCCCTGACAGCAAAGAAGGGCAGATTCGCGCGCGCCTCACCTTTGACGGCGACCGTCTGGAGTCCATCAAGAATATGGAAACCGGTCGCGACTTTGGCTTCTTCCGCCTCGATCCGCGCCTGATTACCATGCTCTCTTCGCCTAACGGCGAGCAGCGTCTGTTCGTGCCGCGCAGCGGCTTCCCGGAGCTGCTGGTCGATACTCTGGTGGCCACCGAAGACCGCCATTTCTACGAGCATGACGGCATCAGCCTTTACTCCATTGGTCGCGCTTTTATCGCCAATATTACCGCGGGTAAAGCGGTACAGGGGGGCAGCACCCTGACCCAGCAGCTGGTGAAGAACCTGTTTCTGACCAACCAGCGTACCCTGTGGCGTAAGGCCAATGAAGCCTATATGGCGCTGATTATGGATGCCCGTTACAGCAAGGATCGTATTCTTGAACTGTATCTGAACGAAGTGTATCTCGGCCAGAGCGGCAACGATCAGATCCGCGGCTTCCCGCTGGCGAGCCTCTATTACTTCGGGCGTCCGGTCGAGGAGCTGAGTCTCGATCAGCAGGCGCTGCTGGTGGGGATGGTGAAAGGGGCTTCGCTGTATAACCCGTGGCGTAATCCGAAGCTGGCGCTGGAGCGCCGTAATCTGGTGCTGAGACTTCTGCAACAGCAGAAGATTATCGACCAGGAACTGTATGACATGCTCAGCGCCCGCCCGCTTGGCGTTCAGCCACGTGGCGGCGTGATTTCGCCGCAGCCTGCCTTTATGCAGATGGTGCGCCAGCAGCTGCATGAAAAACTGGGCGATAAGGTGAAAGATCTTTCCGGCGTGAAGATCTTCACCACCTTCGATTCGGTGTCGCAGGATGCCGCGGAAAAAGCGGTAACCGACGGTATTCCGGCGTTGAAAAAACAGCGTAAGCTGAAGGATCTGGAAACGGCGATGGTGGTGGTTGACCGCTTTAGCGGCGAAGTTCGCGCTATGGTCGGCGGCGCCGATCCCAACTTTGCCGGTTACAACCGCGCCATGCAGGCACGCCGTTCTATCGGCTCGCTGGCGAAACCGGCGACCTATCTGACGGCCCTGAGCCAGCCGAACAAGTACCGGCTCAATACCTGGATAGCCGATGCGCCTATCTCGCTGCCGCAGCCGGGTGGCAAGACCTGGTCGCCGCAGAACGATAATCGCCGCTTTAGCGGTCAGGTGATGCTGGTTGATGCGCTGACCCGTTCAATGAACGTCCCGACGGTGAACCTGGGTCTGTCGCTGGGACTGCCTGCGGTAACGGATACCTGGGCTAAACTGGGCGTACCGAAAGATCAGCTGCATCCGGTACCGGCGATGCTGCTGGGCGCGCTGAACCTGACGCCGGTTGAAGTCGCGCAGGCGTTTCAGACTATCGCCAGCGGCGGCAACCGGGCCGAACTGTCGGTGCTGCGTTCGGTAATTGCTGAAGACGGCACTGTGCTCTACCAGAGCTATCCTCAGGCGGAGCGTGCGGTTCCGGCTCAGGGCGCTTATCTGACGCTCTACACCATGCAGCAGGTGATGAAGCGCGGCACCGGCCGGGCGCTGGGGGCGAAGTTCCCGGGTCTTAACCTGGCGGGTAAAACCGGCACCACCAATAATCAGGTCGATACCTGGTTTGCCGGTATCGACGGTAAAGAGGTGGTAATTACCTGGGTGGGCCGCGACAACAACCAGCCGACGCATCTGTATGGCGCCAGCGGAGCGATGTCTATCTATCAGCGCTATCTCAGCGATCAGTCGCCGATTCCGCTGACCCTGACCCCGCCGGAAGATATCGTGGAGATGGGCGTGGACGATATGGGCAACTTCCAGTGTTCAGGCGGTTATCGTCAGCTTCCGGTCTGGACGACCAATCCGGACGCGCTTTGCCAGCAGAGTCAGCAGGAGATGGACGCCCGCAACCCGTTCAATAACGCTGAGAGTGCGCCGCAGCAGCAACAGCAGCAACAGCCGCAAGAGAAAAAGAGCGACGGCGTTGCCGGCTGGATTAAAGATATGTTCGGCGGCGACTAACCGAGCGATACGACGCTATGCAAAATCCCCCGCTTTAGCGGGGGATTTTTTTTGCTAACACGGCCACCATTTCTCTAACGTTGCGTAGAACATCAATGCAACATTTCGCACAGAATGAAATGACCGCGCGCTTTGCCTGGTTATTTCCCGAGCTTACAGGGGGCTCCGGGCGGAGCGGTGCTTGATATACGCGCAATCTTTCGCATATCATCCGCAGTCATAATAATAATTCTCGTTTTCGTTCAACCTGGCTACTCTCACTAAGAGAATTTACCATGACGCGTTGTTTCACCGAACAGACAGCCACTCCCCCTGTTTGTCGACTGGCCGTGCTGATAGCTGCGGCATTGGGCGGCTTTACCGCGCCGGCATTCGCCGCCGATGAGGCTAAACCCGAAGATACCATTACCGTTTCCGCCGACGCGGCGAACGTGCCTCAGGAGAGCGCCTGGGGGCCGGCACTGACCATTGCCGCCAAACAGAGCGCCGTCGGGACGAAAACCGATACGCCTATCGAGAAAGTACCGCAGTCTATCTCCGTCGTGACCCGTGAAGAGATGGACATGCGCCAGCCGCAGACCGTGAAAGAGGCGTTAAGCTATACGCCCGGCGTATTTGCCACCCGCGGCAGTTCCAGTACCTACGACGTCGTTTCGATTCGCGGATTTACTTCGCCTTCAACGGTGAACACTAACCAGTATCTGGATGGCCTGCGTTTACAGGGCAATAACTATTCTGAAGTGTCGATGGACCCTTACTTCCTGGAGCGTGCGGAGCTGATTCGCGGGCCGGTATCGGTACTGTACGGCAACAGCAACCCGGGCGGGGTGGTATCGATGGTCAGCAAGCGTCCGACCACTGAACCGCTGCGCGAGATTCAGTTTAAGGCGGGGTCGCGTAATCTGTGGCAGACCGGCTTTGACTTTAGCGACGCCCTGGACGACGACGGCGTTTTCTCGTACCGCTTAACCGGTCTGGCCTTCAGCCAGGACGCCCAGCAGGATCGGGTCAAATCTAACCGCTATGCTATCGCCCCCTCCTTTAGCTGGCGGCCGGACGATAAAACCGACTTCACTTTCCTGAGCAACTTCCAGAGCGATCCACACGCGGGCTACTATGGCTGGCTGCCGCGCACCGGTACCCTGGTGCCATACGTGGATGCTAACGGCCACTCGCACAAGCTGCCGACCGACTATAACGAAGGCGATCCGGACAACAAAATGCAGCGCCGCCAGCAGATGGTGGGCTACAGCTTCGCGCATGCCTTTAACGACACCTTTACCGTGCGTCAGAATCTGCGCTACTCCCGGGTACATACCCTGTATCGTTCAGTCTATGGTTTTGGGATGACGGGGCAGGGCAATATGCTGAAGCGCAGCTATGTGCGTTCAGATGAAGATCTGACGGATTTCGGCGTCGATACCCAACTGGAAAGTAAATTCCATACTGGCCCGGTGGCCCACACGCTGCTGACCGGGGTGGACTATCTGCGCAGTCGTAACGACGTAGACGCCCAGTACGGCGATGCCGATCCGCTCGACCTCGGTAGCCGCGGCGTAACGCCGTCCAATATTTATCCGTATGCGGATAAATATCAGGTGGTTAACCGTCTTGAGCAGACAGGTCTGTATGTACAGGACCAGGCGGAATGGGATAAGTGGGTGCTGACCCTGGGCGGACGCTATGATTTCGCCAAATCCAGCGTGCATACCCGTGAAACCAGCTATGCCAGCGCCTCTAACAATATCAACCGTGATGAAGCCTTCACCTGGCGCGGCGGCCTGAACTATCTGTTTGATAACGGCGTTTCCCCGTACTTCAGCTACAGCGAGTCGTTTGAGCCCAACTCTGGACGCTCACTGGATGGAAAAGCGTTCGATCCGTCACGCGGCAAGCAGTATGAAGCCGGGGTGAAATATATTCCTAAAGATAAGCCGGTTAGTGTGACCGCTTCGGTGTTCCAGATAACCAAAGATAAAAACCTGACGGTGGATCCGCGCAATGAACTCTATAGCACCATGGGCGGCGAGATTCGTTCACGCGGCTTCGAACTGGAAGCGAAAGCGGCGCTGACGGCCAATATCAATATGACGGCGGCCTACAGCTATACCGACGCCGAATATACGGAAGACACGCTGTATAATCACCAGCGCCCGGTTGAAGTGCCGCGTAATATGGCTTCGCTGTGGATGGATTACACCTTCCATGAAACAGCGCTGAGCGGGCTGACGATGGGCGCGGGCGTTCGCTATGTAGGCTCCAGTTCCAGCTTCTACTCCAATACCTATTACGACGAGAGCAAAAGGAACAAGTCCTTTAACGTGCCGAGCTATACCGTTGCCGATGCCACCGTGAAATACGATCTGGCCCGCTTCGGTATGCCGGGGTCGTCGGTGGGGGTTAACGTGACCAACCTGTTTAATCGCGAATATGTCTCCAGTTGCTATCGCGACTACGCCTGCTACTGGGGCGCAGAGCGTCAGGTGACCGCCACCGCGACTTTCCGCTTCTGATATTTACCCGGGCGCGGCAGAGCCGCGCCCACCAACCAATTGGCGAGCTATGCAGGATAAACCGAGTGCCCCCGGGGCGACGTTCAGCCTCTCCGATGTCTCTTTTCGCGTGCCGGGGCGCACGCTGCTTCACCCTCTCACGCTCACTTTTCCCGCCGGGAAAGTGACCGGCCTTATCGGTCATAACGGTTCAGGAAAATCAACGCTGCTCAAAATGCTGGGACGCCATCAGAAGGCTTCTGGCGGCGAGATCATGCTCGGAGGCCAACCGCTGGAGAGCTGGAGCAGCAAGGCGTTTGCCCGCATGGTGGCCTATCTGCCCCAGCAGCTTCCTGCCGCCGAAGGGATGACGGTGCGCGAGCTGGTGGCTATTGGTCGTTATCCGTGGCACGGGGCGCTGGGGCGCTTTGGCGTAGCCGATCGCGAAAAAGTGGATGAAGCCATCGCGCTGGTGGGGCTGAAACCGCTGGCTCAACGCCTGGTGGACAGCCTTTCCGGCGGTGAACGCCAGCGTGCCTGGATTGCGATGCTGGTGGCCCAGGACAGCCAGTGCCTGCTGCTGGACGAGCCCACTTCGGCGCTGGATATCGCCCATCAGGTGGAAGTGCTGGCGCTGATTCACCGCCTGAGCCAGAAGCGGGGGCTGACGGTAGTAGCGGTTTTGCATGACATCAATATGGCCGCCCGCTACTGCGATCATCTGGTGGCGCTGCGCGGCGGCGAGATGATTGCCGAAGGCTCTGCGGAGGCGCTGATGAACGGCGAAATTCTGGAGCGAGTCTACGGTATTCCGATGGGCATTCTTTCGCATCCGGCGGGCGGTTCGCCGGTAAGTTTTGTCTGGTAATGAATAATCTGTTTGCAACGGGCATCAGCCGTCGTCGGCTGGTGACGGCGCTGGCCCTGGCGCCGCTGCTGTGGCATTCCCGCAACGTGCGGGCGGCGACGGTCGATCCCCGCCGGGTGGTGGCGCTGGAGTGGCTGCCGGTGGAGCTGCTGGTCGCATTGGGTGTTACCCCGATGGCGGTGGCAGATATCACTAACTATCGCCTGTGGGTCGGGGAGCCGCCGCTGCCGGAAGGTATTATCGAGGTTGGGCTGCGTACCGAGCCCAACCTGGAGCTGCTGACCCAGTTGCGGCCCTCGCTCATTGTTTACTCCGCCGGCTACGGGCCGGGAGAAGATAAAATTAAGCGTATCGCGCCAGGCCTGGGGGTTAACTTTAGCGATGGTCGCCAGCCGCTGACCAGTTCCCGCCAGTCGCTTCTCCAGTTGGGGGAAACGCTGGGGCTGGAATCTCAGGCCCGCGCCCATCTGAATGCGTTCGACGCCTTTATCGAACAGATGCGGCCGCGCTTTGCCGGGCGGGGCGAGCGTCCGCTGCTGCTGATGTCGTTGCTTGATGAGCGCCATGCGCTGGTGATTGGGCCTAACAGCCTGTTCCAGCAGGTGATGGATATGCTGGGGTTGAAAAATGCCTGGCAGGGCGAGGTGAATTTCTGGGGCAGCGCGGTGGTCGGCCTTGAACGGCTGGCCGCCATCGAAGCCCACGACGTGCTGTGTTTCGCCCATGGTGACGACGCCATGATGGAGAGGATCGCCGCTACGCCGCTGTGGCAGGCTATGCCGTTCGTGCGCGCCGGGCGTTTTCAGCGCATGCCGCCGGTCTGGTTTTATGGCGCGACTCTGTCGGCCATGCACTTCTGCCGCCTGCTGGATCAGGCGCTGGGAGGCCGTGCATGAGGCACCGTCACGTGATGATACCGGGAATTCTGCTGAGCGTGCTGTTCATTGCCGCGCTGGCGATAACCGGCTTCAACCTGAACGCCCAGTTACCGCTGGCGCAATGGGGGCGTGCCCTGCGTCAGCCAGATATCGACAGTATTGCGCAGATGCTGTTTCACTATAGCGCGCTGCCGCGGTTGGCGGTGTCGCTGCTGGTGGGGGCGGGTCTTGGGCTGGTCGGGGTGCTGTTCCAGCAGGTGTTGCGCAACCCGCTGGCGGAGCCCACCACGCTCGGCGTCGCCACCGGCGCGCAGCTGGGCGTCACCGTCGCCACGCTGTGGGCGTTACCGGGCGGGCTGCTGACCCAGCAGTTTGCGGCGCTGATCGGGGCCGGCATTGTTGGTTTGCTGGTATTCGGCGTGGCCTGGGGCAAGCGGCTGTCGCCGGTGACTCTTATCCTGGCGGGACTGGTGGTAAGCCTGTATTGCGGCGCCATCAACCAGCTGCTGGCGATTTTCCACCATGACCAGCTCCAGAATATGTTCCTGTGGAGCACCGGCGCTCTGAATCAGACCGACTGGCGCATTGTCGACAGCCTGTGGCCGCAGCTGTTGGGCGGCGTGGTGCTGACCCTGCTGCTGCTGCGTCCGCTGACGCTGATCGGGCTGGACGACGGCGTGGCGCGTAATCTGGGGCTGGCGCTCTCTATGGTGCGACTGGGGACTCTGGCGCTGGCCATTGCCATCAGCGCGCTGCTGGTCAATGCGGTGGGGATCGTCGGCTTTATCGGTCTGTTCGCTCCTCTGCTGGCGCGAATGCTGGGAGCCAGGCGCTTGCTGGCCCGTCTGGTGCTGGCGGCACTGACTGGCGCGCTGATCCTGTGGCTCTCCGATCAGATTATTGTCTGGCTGACCCGGGTGTGGCGGGAGCTCTCTACCGGGACGGTGACTGCGCTTATCGGCGCGCCGCTGCTGCTGTGGCTGCTGCCGCGTCTGCGCACTATGAGCGCCCCCTCAATGAACGAAGGGGCCAGCGTCAGTGCGGAGCGCCGCCATGTGATTGGCTATGCGTTACTGGGCGTCGGGCTGCTGCTGGCGTTGCTGGCTGTCGCGTTGATTCTGGGGCGCGATGCCGTCGGCTGGCGTTGGGCCTCTGGTGAGCTGTTGGGGCAGCTCTGGCACTGGCGCTGGCCGCGAGTGCTGGCGGCCCTGAGCGCCGGGATGATGCTGGCGGCGGCGGGCTGTATTATCCAGCGCCTGACCGGTAACGGCATGGCCAGCCCGGAAGTGCTGGGGATTAGCTCTGGTGCGGCCTTCGGCGTGGTGGTGATGCTGTTTATGGTGCCGGGAGACGCCTTCGGCTGGCTGCTGCCGGCGGGGAGTCTGGGTGCCGCCCTGACTCTGATGGTTATCATGGCCGCTGCCGGACGCGGCGGTTTTTCACCCCAGCGTATGCTGCTGGCGGGGATGGCGATCGGCACCGCCTTCACCATGCTGCTGATGATGCTGATGGCGAGCGGCGATCCGCGCATGGCTTCTCTGCTGACCTGGCTTTCCGGTTCGACCTATAACGTGACCGGCGCCGCTGCGGGTCGTACCGCGCTGGTGATGGTGGTGCTGCTGGCGTTGACGCCGCTTTGCCACCGCTGGCTACAGGTTCTGCCGCTGGGTGGCCCCACCGCCCGGGCGGTGGGGATGGCGCTAACGCCGACCCGGATCGCGCTGCTGCTGCTGGCCGCCTGTCTGACGGCCGCGGCGACCCTGACCATCGGCCCCCTGAGCTTTGTCGGGCTGATGGCGCCCCATATCGCCCGAATGATGGGGTTTCGTCGCGCCATGCCGCAGCTGATTATCGCGGTGCTGCTCGGTGGAGCGCTGATGGTGCTGGCCGACTGGTGCGGGCGGATGCTGCTGTTCCCGGATCAGGTTCCGGCGGGTCTGCTGGCCACCTTTATCGGCGCGCCTTACTTCGTGCTGCTGCTGCGCAGGCAGGGGCGTTAAACGGATATCGGCTCCCCGGGCGGAGTCGCGATTCGCTCTCTTAACCAGCGGTGTGCCGGATCCCGGTGCAGTCGCTCGGGCCATAGCATCAGCATCTCAAAGCCGGGCAGGGCGACGGGGGGCTCCCAGGTCCGCAGCCCTGGCTGACCATGTACCAGACGCTCTGGCAGCACCGCCACCATATCGCTCTGGGCTACAATAGCGGCCGCAAAGCTGAAACGAGGCACGGAGAGCGCCACCCGACGCCGGATACCCTGCGTCGCCAGCGCTTTATCGGTAATGCCCGCGAAGCCACCCCCCTCCGGTGAAATGACAATGTGTTCCAGTGCGCAGAAGGTTTCCAGCGTGGGCAGGGTCATCAGATGCGGATGGTCGCGCCGACAGGCCAGCACGTAGCGCTCTTCGAACAGCACCCGGCTGCGTAGCCCCGGCGGGGCTTCCTCCCGGGTATTAAAGGCCAGATCGACGCCGCCGCGCTCGGTCATTTCCGCAAGACGCGACGGCGCCTGACTGATAATCGCCAGCCGGCATCCAGGCGCTTCGGCCCGTAGCCGGTTAAGTGCAGGCAGCAACACCGTTTGTTCACTGAAGTCTGAAGCCATCACGCACCAGGTGAGGCAGGCCTGCTCCGCAATGAAACGGGAAGGGGGCGCGACGGCCTGCCTTAGCGTGCCGAGCGCCAGATGCAGAGGTTCCCGCAGCGCTTCGGCTCTGGCGGTGGGGCGCATCCCTCTGGGGCCGGGGATCAGTAGAGGATCCTGAAAATGGTCGCGTAGCTTCGCTAACTGGATGCTGACCGAAGGCTGGGAAAGATGAAGCCGGGCCGCCGCGCGCGTTACGCTTTGCTCATGCAACAGGGTGTCCAGCGTTACCAGCAGATTCAGATCCAGACCATCAAAATTGTTCATGGCTATACCTGCTATTTAGGTTATTCATTTCAACTATACCTGGTGGCGCACTAGTCTGCTCATAACATCAATCCCGTAAGGAGTGACAGAGATGAGCCATGTTCTGCTGGTTTATGCCCACCCGGAGCCCCGCTCCCTGAATGGGGCGATCAAGACATTTATCATTGAACGACTGGAGGCGGCAGGCCATCGAGTGATGCTTTCCGATCTCTATGCCATGAACTGGAAGGCGCAGTTGGATGCCCGGGATTATCCGGCCCGGGATCCAGCGTTGCCCCTTAACCCCACTATGGATTCGCTCAGGGCGTTTAACGAAGGCACTCAGGCGGCAGATATCACCCGGGAACAGGAAAAACTGCGCCAGGCGGATGCGGTGATTTTTCAGTTTCCGCTGTGGTGGATGTCGATGCCGGCGATTATGAAAGGCTGGGTGGAGCGGGTTTACGCCGCCGGGCTTGCCTATGGGGTCGGGGAGCATTCAGACCGCCACTGGGGAGATCGCTATGGGGAAGGCAGCATGGTTGGTAAGCGCGCCATGCTGGTGGTCACGATTGGTGGATGGGAGTCCCACTATGGCCCCAGGGGCGTTAACGGCCCGATCGACGATATTCTGTTTCCGATTCATCACGGCATGTTGTGGTATCCTGGCTTTGACGTGCTGGCGCCGCATCTGGTCTGGCGCACCGGCAAAGTGGACGAGCAGCGCTTTGCCCGGGAGCGCGCCGCACTGGGGGAGCGGCTGGATACCCTATGGCAGCAGCCGATCATGGGCTGGCGCTATCAGAACGGCGGTGATTACACCATTCCCGATCTGACGCTGCGTGAAGATATTGCGCCGGGGCAGAGCGGCTTCGGGATTCATTTACGATCGTAGGAAAACGCCGCCGACGGAGGTCGGCGGCGAATGGGGTTACAGCTTCGCGAACGCCTTGCGGGCGGCGTCGACGGTGCGGTTGATATCCTCGGCGCTGTGAGCGATGGACATAAAGCCCGCTTCGAAGGCGGAAGGCGCCAGGTAGACGCCTTCGTCCAGCATCAGATGGAAGAAGCGTTTGAAGCGTTCCACATCGCAGGCCACTACGTCCTGATAGCAGGTGACGGTCGGCGCATCGGTAAAGAACAGGCCAAACATCCCGCCCACGTGGTTCACCACCAGTGGGATCCCTGCGTCCTGAGCCGCTTCACGCAGCCCTTGCGCCAGGCGAGTAGTCAGTTCGTCCAGGGTTTCATGTACGCCGGGCTGGGCCACTTCGCTCAGACAGGCATAACCCGCCGCCATGGCGATGGGGTTGCCGGAAAGCGTACCCGCCTGATAGACCGGGCCAGTGGGAGCCAGGGCCTCCATTACTTCGCGGCGGCCGCCAAAGGCGCCTACCGGCATCCCGCCGCCGATGATTTTGCCCAGACAGGTAAGGTCAGGCACCACATCGTAGTAAGACTGAGCGCCCGCCAGCGCCACGCGGAAGCCGGTCATCACCTCGTCGATAATCAACAGCGCGCCGAATTCGTCGCACAGCGCTCGCAGCCCCGGCAGGAATTCAGGCAGCGGCGGCACGCAGTTCATGTTGCCTGCTACCGGTTCGACGATGATGCAGGCGATCTCCTGTGGATACTGTTCAAAGGCGGCGCGCACGGAGTCGAGATCGTTATAGGTACAGGTCAGGGTGTGCTTCGCGAAGTCGGCGGGCACCCCCGGCGAGTTAGGCTGGCCCAGGGTCAGGGCACCGGAACCGGCTTTCACCAGCAGGCAATCGGCATGGCCGTGGTAACAGCCTTCGAATTTGATGATTTTGTCGCGGCCGGTGAAGCCGCGAGCCAGACGGATGGCGCTCATGGTGGCTTCAGTACCGGAGTTCACCATACGCACCATATCCATGGTCGGCACCAGCTCGGTGACCAGTTGCGCCATTTTGACTTCCATCTCGGTCGGTGCGCCAAAGCTCAGGCCGCGCTGCGCCGCTTCGATAACCGCGCTTCGAATCCCAGGATGGTTATGGCCCAGCACCATTGGGCCCCAGGAGCCAACATAGTCAATATAGGCCTTGCCGTCGACATCATAGAGGTATGCGCCGTCGGCTCGCTCGATAAACAGCGGCGCGCCGCCTGCGCCGGTAAAGGCGCGCACCGGTGAGTTAACCCCCCCGGGAATAAGCTGGCGAGCGGTAGCGTAGAGGTTTTCAGACTGGCTCATGAATCGACTCCTGATTCGTATGGTGGTGTGTAACTGGTTATTCTACGGGATTATGCAAAGTTTATAAAAGCTTTGCCCGATGGAACCATGGTGCTTTGTAAGGTTTTTTCTGATGACGTAAGCCAGTAAGGTGATAGAATGTGCGATGGTTTTTGGTCATACCAATTTATGATTACCTATGAATCCTGAATCTCCCTCTTTCGAGTCACGCCAGGTCGTCCGTCTGCGGCGTGGTGATATCGTGCGTCGCCTGATCCATCGTGATAAAACACCGCTGGCTATTCTGCTGATGGCTGCCGTGGTCGGCGCCCTGGCTGGGCTGGTCGGGGTGGCGTTTGAGAAGGCCGTGACCTGGGTACAGCACAACCGAATCGGGCTATTAGCTGAAACGGCATATCGCTGGTGGCTGGTATGGCCGACGGCGTTTATCGTTTCGGCGGGGCTTGCGATGGTGGGCTACTGGCTGGTGCGGCGTTTTGCGCCGGAAGCGGGCGGTTCCGGGATTCCGGAGATCGAAGGGGCGCTGGAAGAGATGCGCCCGGTACGCTGGTGGCGGGTTCTGCCGGTCAAATTTATCGGCGGTATGGGAACTCTGGGCGGCGGCATGGTGCTGGGGCGCGAAGGGCCGACGGTGCAGATTGGTGGCAATATCGGACGTATGGTGCTGGATATTTTCCGGGTACGCGGCGCCGAGGCGCGTCATACGCTACTAGCCACCGGCGCGGCGGCGGGGCTTTCTGCGGCCTTTAACGCGCCGCTGGCCGGGATTCTGTTCATTCTTGAAGAGATGCGCCCGCAGTTCCGATACAACCTGATCTCGATTAAAGCCGTTTTTACCGGCGTGATTATGTCGAGTGTGGTGTTCCGCATCTTTAACGGGGAAGGGGCGGTCATCGAAGTCGGTAAACTGATTAACGCGCCGGTAGAGACGCTCTGGCTCTACCTGGTGCTGGGGATGATATTTGGGGTGCTGGGGCCGCTATTTAACGGCATGGTCTTTCGTACTCAGGATATGTTCCAGCGCTTGCACGGTGGCAATATTAAGAAGTGGGTGCTGATTGGCGGGTTGCTGGGTGGTATATGCGGTGTTCTGGGATTGATCGAGCCGGAAGCGGCGGGCGGCGGTTTTGCGCTTATCCCCATTGCCGCCGCCGGTAACTATACGGTGACGACGCTACTGTTTATTTTTATCGCCCGGGTCGTGACCACGCTGCTGTGCTTCTCTTCCGGCGCTCCCGGTGGCATTTTTGCACCGATGCTGGCGCTGGGCACGCTGTTCGGTACCGCATTCGGCATGGTCTGCACGGTCTGGTTTCCCGGCTATAATCTGGAAGCGGGTACCTTTGCCATTGCCGGTATGGGGGCGCTGTTCGCCGCCTCGGTGCGGGCGCCGCTGACCGGTATCGTTCTGGTTCTGGAGATGACCGATAATTACCAGCTCATTTTGCCGATGATTATCACCTGTCTGGGCGCTACCCTGTTAGCCCAGTTCCTGGGAGGTAAACCGCTCTATTCGTCGATCCTTGCTCGCACCCTGGCAAAACAGGAGGCGGACAGGCAACTGGGGCAGCAGAAGGAGAAAGTCCCGGTTCAGGAGAATACTTGAACGATTTACCAGGGTATTGGATAATGGCATCAAAGATCGGGTTGATTTTTACCCGACGATGTCCTTAGTTGGGAGCAAAAAATGAGTGATGACGTAGCGCTGCCCCTGCAGTTTACCGATGCGGCAGCCAGTAAAGTAAAACACCTGATCGCAGATGAGGAAAACCCGAATCTGAAGCTGCGCGTGTACATCACCGGTGGTGGTTGCAGCGGCTTCCAGTATGGCTTTACGTTCGATGACCAGGTCAACGAAGGCGATATGACCATTGAGAAACAGGGCGTATCGCTGGTGGTGGATCCCATGAGTCTGCAATATCTGGTCGGCGGATCCGTTGATTATACCGAGGGTCTGGAAGGCTCCCGCTTTGTGGTGAACAACCCGAACGCGACCAGCACCTGCGGTTGCGGTTCTTCGTTCAGCATTTAATTTTCAGCTTTGGCTGACATGGGGCCGCGCATAATGCGCGGCCTTGTTGTTTTTACTGGCGGTCTTCGAGCGCAAAGGTGGGCAGCTTCAGATGCCAGCGGATGGCGGCCAGACGAATGCTCAGCGTCACGGCCATACCGATCATACTGGCCTGCTCCAGCGGAACCTGAAAGATATCCCATGCGGTGGCGTGGACGATACCGCCAACGATGCAGGCAGTGGCATAGATTTCGGTGCGCAGGATCATTGGAACTTCACGCGCCAGTACGTCGCGGATAATGCCACCCCCCACGCCGGTCAGCACTCCCATGCAAACGGCTATCAACGGCCCGGTTCCGGCCTGGAAGGCTTTATTCACCCCGATGCCGACAAATACCGCAAGGCCGACAGCGTCCAGTACAGGTAGCGTCCATTTCGGCAGACGTCTGGGCTGTCGCACCAGTATAATAGTCAGCATGCTGGTGACCATCGCCACTACCAGGTCGGTAGGATCCTTCACCCAGAATACCGGGCCGTTATCCAGCGCCATATCGCGAATGGTTCCGCCACCCACTGCGGTTACCACCCCGAGAACCAGTACTCCGAAGGGATCCATACGGAGTTTTCCCGCCAGCAGAACGCCGGAAATCGCAAAGACGGCCGTGCCAATAATATCCAGCCAGTAGACCAGCATGCAGAGAGCCTCAACTCGGTGATTTCAGATGCGACAACGCCCCGCAAAGCTGCCGGGCGGCGAGGATAATACGCGGCCCGGCCCGTTCAAACCAGTCCTCTTTCAGGCTAATTACCGGCACCGGCAGCGTGGTTCCCCAGAAGCGCCGAACGGCAGCCGCTTTTTGTTCCCCACCTGGCGTAATAATAGCCTGAGGCCGACGGGCCAGCACCTGTTCCCGACTCACCTGGGGCCAGGGCACCTTACTTTCGGCAAAGATGTTGTCACCACCGCAGGTTTCCAGCAGTTGATTCTGGAGTGAACGGGCAGAACTTGTGAACAGTGGACGGTCGCCAAACTGTAAAAATACCCGCCGTTTCGGGCGTTCGCTGTAGTGCCGCTGTAGCATTTTCCACTGTTCGCGCAGTTGGGCCGCCGCCTGGTGCGCCTTATCTGGCGCCGGACTCCACTCCGCCAGTTGCTGTAGTACGTCTGCGACCTCTTCGACCCGGACGGGATCGAGCCACAGCACCTTTACGCCGAATCGGGACAGTTGCTCGATGGGACGACGGGGGTTTCCGCCGCGCCAGGCCAGGATCAGGTCTGGTTTCAGAGCCAGAATTCGTTCGACCTTAATGCCCTGCCAGTCCGCCACCTGTTCAATATTTTTCGCCTGTTCGGGATAGTCTGACCAGGCGCTGACAGCCACGGGGGTAATGCCAGCGGCAAAGGCCAGTTCGGTATTAGCAGGAGAGAGTGAAATAACGCGCGGCGCGGCAAACAGCCACGCCGGTACCAGCATCAGCAGAGCGCAGAGCATGGCTCTGCCACGCCAGTTAGCCATGGGCCAGCTTTTGCACCAGCGATTCTACCATCAGGCTGGACTGGCGGGCCGCGACAGTCAGGAACTCTTCGAAGCTCAGGTGCGACTCCTGGTCGGCTACGTCGGAAATGGCGCGTACCACCACGAACGGGGTAGCGAAATTATGGCAGACGTGACCGATAGCGGTAGCCTCCATCTCTACGGCAATCGCCTGCGGGAAGCGGCTGCGAATTTTCGACAGGTTTTCCGCGCCGTTAATGAATGCGTCGCCGCTGACCACCAGACCACGCACGGCGTGCAGGCTTAATGCGTCAATGCAGCGTTCGGCTGCGTTAATCAGCCCTTTGTCGGCCGTGAAGGCCGCCGGGCAGCCCGCCATCTGGCCGTATTCATAGCCAAATGCGGTGACATCTGCGTCATGGTAGCGGACTTCGTCGGAAACGACGATATCACCCACTTTCAGCGACGGCGCCAGGCCACCCGCCGAACCGGTATTGATCACCACGTCTGGTTTGCAGCACTCCAGCATCAGAGCGGCGCCCATCGCGGCGGCCACTTTACCGATGCCTGATTTCAGCAGGGCCACCTCTACGCCATTCAGCGTGCCGGTATAGATTTCGCTGCCGCCCAGTTTGAGCGTCTGGCGGTTTTCAATTTTGTCGCGCAGTAGCGTGACTTCTTCTTCCATTGCACCAATGATGCCAACTTTCATTCGGGTACTCTCCAGGGCTAATTTGGCTGTATAGTCTATCATGGCTGGAAAAACGGGAGGGAGCATGAACGGTATTGATTTTCGCAGGAAAATAAACTGGCACCGCCGGTTTCGTTCGCCGCAGGGAGAGAAAACGGAGCATGAAATTCTGCGGATTTTTGAAAGCGATCGCGGCAGGATAATCAATTCGCCGGCTATCCGTCGCCTGCAGCAGAAGACTCAGGTCTTTCCGCTGGAGCGCAATGCGGCGGTGCGTACCCGGCTAACTCACTCCATGGAGGTGCAGCAGGTAGGGCGTTATATCGCCCGTGAGGTGTTGAGCCGCCTGAAAGAGCTGAAGCTGCTGGAACCTTACGGACTTGATGAACTGACCGGGCCTTTTGAGAGTATCGTCGAGATGGCCTGCCTGATGCACGATATCGGCAACCCGCCGTTCGGCCATTTTGGCGAAGCGGCCATCAATGACTGGTTTCGCCAGCGCCTGTTTCCGGAAGACTCCCGTCATGGCGCCGAACGCGATACGCGCTGTGAAATAGCCTGCCTGCGGCTGCGGGAAGGGGAGCATGAGCAGAATGTCCTGCGGGCTCGGGTACGTCAGGATCTCTGCCATTTTGAGGGTAACGCCCAGGGCATTCGTCTGGTGCATTCACTACTGCGGATGAATTTAACCTGGGCTCAGGTGGGCTGTATTCTGAAATATACCCGACCAGCCTGGGATGCCGACCAACCACCGGAAGCCTTTCGCTATCTGATGAAAAAGCCCGGCTTTTATCTTTCTGAAGAGGCCTATATCGCCCGGCTGCGGCGCGAGCTGGATATGGACGAATACTGTCGTTTTCCTTTGACGTGGATTATGGAAGCGGCCGATGATATTTCTTACTGCGTGGCGGATCTGGAAGATGCGGTAGAAAAAAATATTTTCACTGTAGAGCAGCTTTACCAGCACCTGAAAACCAGTTGGGGAGAACCTCGTCCCGGCGATCTGTTTTCTGTCGTGGTTAATGACGCCTGGGAAAAATCAGGCACTAATACCATGCGGCGTAGTTCGGAAGATCAGTTCTTTATGTACCTGCGGGTCAATACGCTGAACAAGCTGGTGCCCTATGCCGCCCAGCGCTTTATTGATAATATTGAGCAAATATACGCTGGGTCGTTTAATCATGCGCTGCTGGAGGACGACAGCCCATTCAGCCGTTTGCTGGAGCTGTATAAGCAGGTAGCGAAGCGCCACGTTTTTTGCCATCCCGAAGTGGAGCAACTGGAGCTTCAGGGCTACCGCGTCATTAGCGGCCTGCTGGATATTTATCGTCCGCTGTTAATGATGTCGTTTCAGGATTTTCAGGAAATGGTGGCGAATAATAGCGTACGCCATTTGCCGATCGAAACCCGGCTGTACCATAAATTATCGACCAAACACTGCCTTTCTTATATTGAGGCAATCAGGAATTTGCCAGAAAACTCGTCTGACATGGAGGTAATGGAGTTTTATTATCGCTGTCGTTTGATTCAGGACTATATCAGCGGAATGACCGATCTCTACGCCTGGGACGAATACCGGCGGCTGATGGCGGTGACCTGAGTTGCCGCTTTGTAAAGACGTACAATAAATTTTTACTTTTTCCGTAAGTTATTTAGGGGAACTTCGCGCTATAAATTCACTCTGATTATTGCCATAAACAAAAGCCATTCTGGCTCGCTCAGTATTTAAAGAAATTTGAGATTGAAACTGATGAAAAAAACCACGTTAGCAATGAGTGCGCTGGCTCTGAGTCTGGGCCTGGCGCTGACCCCTGCGTCATTCGCCTCCGCCGCTGAGACTGCTTCTTCCTCCGTCGCGTCGCAACAGATGCCAAGTCTGGCGCCGATGCTGGAAAAAGTGATGCCATCGGTGGTGAGTATTAACGTAGAAGGGAGTACTACGGTTAATACACCGCGTATGCCGCGTAATTTCCAGCAATTCTTTGGCGATAATTCGCCGTTTTGCCAGGACGGGTCGCCTTTCCAGAGTTCGCCCTTCTGTCAGCAGGGCGGTGCTGATGGCGGCCAGCAGCAGAAATTTATGGCGCTGGGCTCCGGGGTCATTATTAATGCCGAAAAAGGCTATGTGGTGACCAACAACCACGTTGTCGATAAGGCGACCAGCATTAAGGTTCAACTGAGCGATGGACGTAAGTTCGACGCCAAGGTGGTTGGTAAGGATCCCAGGTCTGATATCGCACTGATTGAGCTGAAAGATCCGAAGAACCTGAGCGCGATTAAACTGGCGGATTCCGACGCTCTGCGGGTGGGTGATTACACCGTCGCTATCGGTAACCCCTATGGTCTGGGGGAAACTGTGACCTCAGGTATTGTTTCCGCATTGGGGCGTAGCGGGCTGAATGTGGAAAATTATGAAAACTTCATTCAGACCGATGCCGCGATTAACCGCGGTAACTCCGGCGGCGCGCTGGTTAACCTGAACGGCGAACTGATTGGTATCAACACCGCTATTCTGGCGCCGGACGGCGGCAACATCGGTATCGGTTTCGCCATCCCCAGCAATATGGTGAAGAGCCTGACCGAACAGATGGTGAAATATGGTCAGGTCAAGCGCGGTGAACTGGGAATTATGGGAACCGAGCTGAACTCCGATCTGGCGAAAGCCATGAAGGTCGATGCCCAGCGTGGCGCCTTCGTAAGCCAGGTGATGCCGAACTCTTCCGCAGCGAAGGCTGGCGTCAAGGCGGGTGACGTTATTGTTTCTATGAACGGTAAGCCTGTCAGCAGCTTTGCCGCGCTGCGCGCCCAGGTAGGCAGCATGCCGGTGGGCAGCAAAGTGGCGCTGGGTCTGCTGCGTGAAGGCAAGCAGGTTTCCGTTAACCTGGAGTTGCAGCAGAGCAGCCAGAACCAGGTGGACTCTTCCAGCGTCTTCAACGGTATCGAAGGGGCTGAACTGAGCAACCGCGCGGGTAAAGATAAAGGTGTTATCGTCAATAGCGTTAAAGGTAATACTCCGGCGGCGCGTATCGGCCTGAAGAAGGGCGATATCATCGTTGGCGCTAACCAGCAGCCGGTTAACAATATTGCGGAACTGCGTAAGATTCTCGACAGTAAACCGTCGGTACTGGCGCTGAACATTCAGCGCGGCGATACCTCCATCTACCTGCTGATGCAGTAATTTTTCTGCCATCGAGAATAGGGCCGCTTATGCGGCCTTTTTTTGTGAAGTTTTACACATCTCCATATCCTGATGCCATGCTTTGGGCATTTGCACAATGTTATCGCCGTATCTCTGGCATATGCTGGAACGTCGGATGAGCAAGAGGTGGAATTATGGCGGACTGGCACCTGAATGACCTGATGGCGCAGGAGATTGTGGATCGGACGATGCGCATTATCGATACCAATATCAACGTCATGGATGCGCGTGGCAGGATTATTGGTAGTGGAGACCAGGAGCGAGTTGGCGAGTTGCACGAAGGTGCGTTACTGGTGCTCTCTCAGGGAAGGGTTGTGGATATCGACGATGCGGTAGCGCGCCATCTGCACGGGGTGCGTCAGGGAATTAACCTGCCGCTGCGTCTGGAAGGCGAGATAGTCGGCGTTATCGGGCTGACTGGTGCCCCACAGACGCTGCGCCAGTATGGTGAACTGGTCTGTATGACGGCGGAGATGATGCTGGAGCAGTCGCGGCTGATGCATCTGCTGGCCCAGGATCGCCGGCTGCGCGAAGAACTGGTGATGAACCTGATTCAGGCAGAAGAGCATACGCCAGCGCTGGTGGAGTGGGCGCAGCGGCTGGGCATTGATCTTAATCAGCCACGGGTGGTGGCCGTAGTCGAGGTGGACAGCGGCCAGTTGGGGGTGGACAGCGCGATGGAGGAGTTACAGCGCCTGCAGAATGCCCTGACCACGCCGGAACGTAATAATCTGATAGCGATTGTCTCCCTGACGGAAATGGTGGTGCTGAAACCGGCCCTGAACGCGTTTGGCCGCTGGGACGCGGACGATCACCGCAAACGTGTAGAACAGCTATTATCCCGTATGGAAGAGAGCGGCCATCCGCGTTTTCGTATCGCACTGGGGAACTATTTCACCGGCCAGGGGGCGATTGCCCGATCGTGGCGTACGGCCCGAACCACCATGATGGTGGGTAAACAGAGAATGCCGGAACAGCGCTGCTATTTTTATCAGGATCTGATGTTGCCGGTACTGCTTGATGGTTTGCGCGGCGGCTGGCAGGCTAACGAACTGGCCCGGCCGCTGGCCCGCCTTAAATCGATGGACAACAACGGCCTGCTGCGCCGTACCCTGAATGCCTGGTTCCGCCATAATGTTCAGCCGCTGGCAACCTCAAGGGCGCTGTTTATTCATCGTAATACGCTGGAATACCGCTTGAATCGGGTCGCGGAGTTAACGGGGCTTAATCTGGGTCATTTCGACGATCGGCTGTTGCTGTATATCGCCCTGCAACTGGATGAGCAGCAGGGCGGCGTTGGCTAAAGCTATTTGCGGGTCAGCTTTTCGAGATCGGCTTCGATCTCGCTGATTTTGTTGGCCACTACGCTTTCCAGATGGCGCAGGTCGTCAAGAATCTTGCGCTTCAAATCGACATCGCTGCGCTCGCGCTGGCAGATTTGATCGAGTTCGTCGATCACGTAGCGCAGATTAGGACTGATTTCCTGAACTTCCCGGTATCCCTGACCGGCGCCGCCTGCAGCGACTGTTTTACGCTGGCGCGGGTATTTAAACTTCACGCTTTTGGCGAAGAATTCGCCTTTATCCTTCTGAAAGTAGATCTTCAGGATATCGTTGTTCGCCTCCTGGCGCAGGCTGTAGCGGTCAATCTCTTGCGGGTTGGTGATGCCAAGGCTTTTCAGATTATCGTACATAGCGGCGTTTTCCCCTTTAAGCGAAACGAGAGCAACCAGTAGATAGTTACCGGAAAGCGGATTTTTTGCCAGTCCGAAGAGTGAAAACCCCGGTTGGGTTCTCGTAACTATTGGGCGTCAGGACATAAGACGGTAAGACATAGCGCTGAAAGAGCCAGGTCGGTCTGGCGGCGTGCTCAATGCGGCGTAGGGATAAAAAAGGCGGCGCCGGAAGCCGGCGCCGCCCCGAACGTAACTGACGGGCGCTTAGTCGATAGAGCGCAGCAGTTCGTTAATGCCAACCTTGCCGCGAGTTTTCGCGTCGACTTTTTTGACGATGACTGCGCAGTAGAGGCTGTATTTGCCATCTTTGGAAGGCAGATTGCCGGAAACCACGACAGAACCTGCCGGAACGCGGCCGTAGTGTACTTCGCCGGTTTCGCGGTCATAAATTTTGGTGCTCTGGCCGATATAGACGCCCATGGAGATCACGGAGCCTTCTTCAACGATAACCCCTTCGACGATTTCAGAGCGCGCGCCGATAAAGCAGTTGTCTTCGATGATGGTCGGGTTTGCCTGTAGCGGCTCCAGGACGCCGCCGATGCCCACACCGCCGGACAGATGTACGTTTTTACCGATCTGGGCGCAGGAGCCTACGGTCGCCCAGGTATCCACCATGGTGCCTTCATCAACGTATGCGCCGATGTTAACGTAAGAGGGCATCAGTACGCTGTTGCGGGCGATAAACGCGCCCTGGCGTACCGCGGCTGGCGGCACCACGCGGAAGCCTTCCTTCTGGAAGCGCGCTTCGTCGTAGTCGGCGAATTTCATCGGCACCTTGTCGAAATAGAGGCTTTCCGCTCCTTCCATGACCTGGTTATCATTAATGCGAAAGGAGAGCAGGACCGCCATCTTCAGCCACTGATGGGTCACCCACTGGCCGTCAACTTTCTCGGCTACTCGCAGTGCGCCGCTGTCGAGCAGGGCGATAACCTGGTTGATAGCATCGCGGGTTTCACAATCAACGTTGGCCGGCGTAATGTCGGCGCGGCGTTCGAAGGCGGACTCAATCACTTTTTGAAGCTGCTGCATTGTTTTGCTCTTTCCTGATGGCTAATTGTTACTTAAAAGAAGTTACCCTTTATCGTTTGGATTAAGGGCCTCTGTCAACCGTTGCTGTACTTCGCGTTGTAGATCTTCCCCCAACGCCCGTCCTTCTGCGGTCGCCAGGATAAACAAATCCTCTACCCGCTCGCCAATGGTGGTGATCCGCGCGCCGTGCAGGGAGATACCGAGATCGGCGAAGATCTGCCCAACGATAGCCAGCAGCCCCGGTTGGTCGAGGGCAATCAGCTCCATAAACGAGCGGCGCTCGGTATGGGTCGGTAGAAAGGTGATTTCGGTCGGCACATTAAAGTGGCGCAGCCTGGCAGACTGGCGACGCGGGCGCGGCGGTTGCCAGCTGCGCTGGGTGATGGTCTGTTCCAGTCCCTGAATGATGGCGTCGTGGCGATCGGCGGAAAGCGGCGTGCCGTCTGGCTCCAGAACGATAAAAGTATCCATCGCCATACCGTCGCGGGTGGTGAAGACCTGGGCGTCGTGGACGCTCAGATTACGTCTGTCCAGTTCGCCGCAGACTGCGGCGAACAGGTAAGGCCTGTCCGGGCTCCAGATAAAGATTTCGGTGCCGCCGCGGGTGGCCTGCGGGCTGAGCAGGATAATAGGTTGGTTCAGATCGTGGCGTAGCAGGTGGCGGGCGTGCCAGGCCAGCTGATTCGGACTGTGGCGCACGAAATAACTGGCGCGACAGCGGCGCCAGATTTGATGCAGCGCCTCTTCGTCGATGCTCTCCATTCGCAGCAGCGCCAGCGCCTGGCTCTGATGATGGCGCACCCGCTCACGCATATCCGGCGTATTGTGCATTCCGCGCCTGAGCTGCTTTTCGGTAGCGAAATAGAGCTCGCGCAGCAGGCTCTGTTTCCAGCTGTTCCACAGGGTTTCGTTGGTAGCACAGATATCTGCCACCGTCAGGCATACCAGGTAGCGCAGGCGGTTTTCGGTCTGCACCTCTTTGGCAAACTGTTTGATCACTTCTGGATCCTGAATGTCGCGGCGCTGGGCGGTGACCGACATTAGCAGATGCTGGCGCACCAGCCAGGCGGCCAGCTGGCTTTCGCGGGAGTTCAGACCGTGCAGTTCGGCAAAAGCCTGAACGTCCTGGGCGCCCAGTATGGAGTGATCGCCGCCGCGCCCTTTGGCGATGTCGTGGAACAGCGCGGCGATAAAGATCAGTTCGGGGTGACTCAACCGCGGCCAGAGATCGACGCACAGCGGATGGCGCTGGCGGGTCTCTTCATCGCCAAAGCTTTCGAGCTTCAACAAAACCCGCACGGTGTGTTCGTCCACGGTGTAGGCGTGGAACAGGTCGAACTGCATCTGGCCGACGATGTGCCCCCACTGCGGCATATAGGCCCAGAGTACGCTGTATTTGTGCATTGGCAGCAGGCCGTGGCGCACCATGCCGGGGTGGCGCAGCATGGCCAGAAACAGTTCGCGGGCTTGCGGAATATAGCACAGCGGCTGTTTCAGATTACGGCGAGCGTGACGCAACTGGCGCAGGGTTGTGGAGTAAATTCCGCTAATCTCGCGGTTGCGTACCATGGTGTAAAACATGCGCAAAATAGCCTGAGGCTCGCGCATAAACAGCGTTTCGTCACGCAAATCGATAAGCGAGCCGCGCAGCTGGAAGTCATCATCGATAGGGCGAGGCCTTTCATCCGCAGGCAGCGCCAGAATCGCTTCGTCGAACAGCTGCAACAGCACCTGGTTCAGTTCGCTGACCCGGTGCATGACGCGATAGAAGTTTTTCATCATCTGTTCGACCGGCGCATTGCCGTCACCGCTATAGTTCAGACGCCGGGCGACACTCAGTTGTCGGTCGAACAACAGACGGTTGTCGTAGCGCTTCAGCTCCAGATGCAGCGCGAAGCGGATACGCCATAGCTGAATCTGGCATTCGTTTAGTTCGACGCGTTCAGCGTCGGTCAGAAAGCCGAAGCCGACCATCTCATTTAGCGACGTGGCGCCGAAGTGGCGACGGGCTACCCACTGAAGAGTGTGAATATCGCGCAGGCCGCCGGGGCTGTTTTTGATATCCGGCTCCAGATTGTAGCTGGTGCCATGATAGCGCTGATGGCGTTCTTCCTGCTCCGCCACTTTGGCGGCGAAAAACCTCTCCGATGGCCAGAAGTCGTCGCTGAATACCCGCTTCTGCATTTCCAGAAACAGCGTGACGTCGCCGGTCAGCAGACGTGATTCGATAAGGTTAGTGGCGATGGTCAGATCGTTAAGCCCTTCCTGAAGACACTCCTCCAGGGGACGCACGCTGTGCCCTGGCTCCAGACGCAAATCCCAGAGCGTGGTTATCAGGTTGCTCACTTTTTGTACCATTGATTCCGGCAGCGGTTCGCGGCTCAGGAGCAGTAGATCGATATCCGACAGGGGGTGCAATTCGCCGCGGCCGTAACCGCCCACGGCGATCAGTGCCAGCCCGGGAACCTCACCGAAGCCGCTATGGCGCCACAGACGTTGCAGGAGTTGATCGATAAATTCGGTGCGGGCGTTGATAAGTTTATCGACCGTTACGCCATCGTCAAAGGCGCAACCCAGCCATTGATGGAAGTCGTCCAGATGACCGCGCAGGATATCGAGAGAGAAGTTTTCTTCCTGCCAGGTGTTGGGATTTTCCGGCTGGCCGGGGAGGGTGGCCCGTGTCGTATTCAGATGAGGTGAACTGTTATCCATGCGGGGGCCCATAAAAAAGCCGGCATGCGCCGGCTTCAGCGGTTATTCATCATGCGATATTACGCGCGGGATGGTGTCATCTTTGCGCAGGGTCAGAATCTCGCAGCCGTTCTCGGTAACCACAATAGTATGCTCATACTGTGCAGACAAGCTGCGATCTTTGGTTTTCACCGTCCAGCCGTCTTTCATGGTGCGAATACGGTAATCGCCGGCGTTAACCATCGGCTCGATGGTGAAAGTCATACCGGTTTTCAGCACCACGCCGCCATCGTCGGCATCATAATGCAGAACCTGGGGCTCTTCATGGAAACCTTCTCCGATGCCGTGACCGCAGTATTCACGCACCACGGAAAAGCCTTCCGCTTCCACAAATTTCTGGATTGCGGCGCCCAGCGTGCGCAGGCGGATGCCGGGTTTTACCATGCGCAGCGCCAGGTAAAGGCTTTCCTGGGTAATGCGGCACAGGCGTTCGCCAAGGATAGTCGGCTTGCCAACGATAAACATTTTGGACGAGTCACCGTGGAAACCGTCTTTAATCACAGTGACGTCGATATTGACGATATCGCCATCCTTCAGGTGCTTATCGTCGCTGGGGATGCCGTGGCACACCACTTCGTTAATCGAGATACAGACCGATTTCGGAAAGCCGTGATAGCCCAGGCAGGCGGAAACTGCCTGTTGTTCGTTGACGATGTAGTCGTTGCAGATGCGATCCAGCTCGCCGGTTGTGACGCCGGGCACCACGTGGGGTTCGATCATCTCCAGCACTTCGGCGGCCAGGCGGCCCGCGACGCGCATTTTTTCAATATCTTCAGGTGTTTTGATTGAGATTGCCATGCAATGTGATCCGCTGTGTCGGGGTTTCGACAATAATTAATGATAGCGCTAATGGTATCAGGGCAGATCCAGGTAGCCAAATTGCGAATGATGCTATCCGTTACCCGCCAACAACTATTGGAGTCCAGCGCCGGTTTGTGGTATAAAGCGCGCCGGAATTCTATTTCGTATAGCAGGTAGCATACGGAACGGAACAGACGAAAACTCACTTTGTGTATAACACACACGTATCGACACATATTCCGGGGTGCTCTTCGGAGTCGGCAATATGGGATACGTGGAGGCATAACCCCACTTTAATCTATAGAGGTTTAAACATGGCAACTGTTTCCATGCGCGATATGCTCAAGGCTGGTGTTCACTTCGGTCACCAGACCCGTTACTGGAACCCGAAAATGAAGCCGTTCATCTTCGGCGCGCGTAACAAAGTACACATCATCAACCTTGAGAAAACGGTACCGATGTTCAACGAAGCTCTGGCTGAGCTGAACAAAATCTCTGCCCGTAAAGGCAAGATCCTGTTCGTTGGTACTAAGCGCGCTGCAAGCGAAGCGGTAAAAGAAGCTGCAACCAACTGCGATCAGTTCTTTGTGAACCATCGCTGGCTGGGCGGCATGCTGACCAACTGGAAAACCGTTCGTCAGTCCATCAAGCGTCTGAAAGATCTGGAAACTCAGTCTCAGGACGGCACCTTTGACAAGCTGACCAAAAAAGAAGCGCTGATGCGTTCCCGTGAACTGGACAAGCTGGAAAACAGCCTGGGCGGTATCAAGGACATGGGCGGCCTGCCGGACGCGCTGTTCGTTATCGACGCCGATCACGAGCACATCGCTATCAAAGAAGCAAACAACTTAGGGATTCCGGTATTTGCTATCGTTGATACCAACTCCGATCCGGACGGCGTTGACTTCGTTATCCCGGGTAACGATGACGCAATTCGCGCTGTTAGCCTGTACCTGAACGCTGTTTCCGCGACTATCCGCGAAGGTCGTTCTCAGGATCTGGCTACCCAGGCGGAAGAAAGCTTCGTTGAAGCTGAATAATAAGGTTCGCTCTTTTAGAGCCCTTATTAACCAGGTATAAAAAGTTTGGTTAGGGGGCCTGTCTCAGGCCCCTTTTTTGTTTGAGTCCGACTTGTCAGACTATTCTTCTGATGAGTCGTACTGTACCGCCATACCTTGAAGGTATGGGGTAGATCTCATCGCACGAGATAACCGAGGATTAAATAATGGCTGAAATTACCGCTTCCCTGGTAAAAGAGCTGCGCGAGCGTACCGGCGCAGGCATGATGGATTGTAAAAAAGCGCTGGTCGAAGCTAACGGCGACATCGATCTGGCTATCGAGAACATGCGTAAATCCGGCGCTATCAAAGCGGCGAAGAAAGCTGGCAACGTGGCTGCTGACGGCGTTGTTAAAACCAAAATCATGGGCGACTACGGTGTGATTCTGGAAATTAACTGCCAGACTGACTTCGTGGCTAAAGATGCTGGTTTCCAGGCATTTGCAGACAAAGTGCTGGATGCTGCCGCTAACGGCAAAGTATCTGACGTTGAAGCCCTGAAAGCTCAGTTCGAAGAAGAGCGTGTTGCGCTGGTTGCTAAAATTGGTGAAAACATCAATATCCGCCGCGTGGCTATCCTGGAAGGCGCTCAGTTGGGCGACTACCTGCACGGCGCACGCATCGGTGTTCTGGTTGCCGCAACCGGTGCCGACGAAGAGCTGCTGAAAGATCTCGCTATGCACGTTGCTGCCAGCAAACCGGAATTCGTGAAGCCGGAAGATGTATCTGCTGACGTGGTTGAGAAAGAGTACCAGGTTCAGCTGGACATCGCGATGCAGTCCGGTAAGCCGAAAGAGATCGCAGAGAAAATGGTTGAAGGTCGTATGAAGAAATTCACCGGCGAAGTTTCTCTGACCGGCCAGGCTTTCGTTAAAGATCCGAGCAAAACCGTGGGCCAGCTGCTGAAAGAGAAAGGCGCTGACGTGACCGGTTTCATCCGCTTCGAAGTGGGTGAAGGCATCGAGAAAGTTGAAGCTGATTTTGCGGCTGAAGTAGCTGCTATGTCCAGACAGCAGTAATGCTGTTAAAGGAGCCGCCTGGGGGCGGCTCTTTTTTGTCCGTAACTAACGGACTGCGCCTGAATTCCGGTCGTCGGGCATTTTTTCCTTCGCCGACGGGCAAACGGGCGCAACGGTCAGAGACCATTATCAGCCTGCTCTGATTTCGCTTTGACCGCTATGCGACAACACTCTGTCGCCAGGCTTAACCATCCCATTTGTTGACTGTTCCAGGAAAGAAACATGGCTACCAATGCAAAACCCGTCTATAAACGCATTCTGCTCAAACTGAGCGGCGAAGCGCTGCAAGGTGCAGAGGGCTTCGGTATTGATGCAAGCATACTGGACCGCATGGCTCAGGAAATTAAAGAGCTGGTTGAGTTGGGGATCCAGGTTGGGGTGGTTATTGGCGGCGGTAACCTGTTCCGCGGCGCGGGACTGGCCGAAGCCGGTATGAACCGCGTAGTCGGCGACCACATGGGCATGCTGGCAACCGTGATGAACGGTCTGGCCATGCGCGACGCGCTGCACCGCGCCTATGTGAATGCCCGTCTGATGTCCGCTATTCCGCTGAACGGTGTGTGTGATAACTACAGCTGGGCGGAGGCGATCAGCCTGCTGCGCAATGGCCGTGTGGTTATCTTCTCTGCTGGTACCGGGAATCCCTTCTTCACTACCGATTCGGCGGCCTGCCTGCGTGGTATCGAGATCGAAGCTGATGTGGTACTGAAAGCGACTAAGGTCGATGGCGTCTACTCTGCCGATCCGGTAAAAGATCCGAACGCGACCCTGTATGAGCAACTGCACTATCAGGACGTGCTGGAGAAAGAGCTGAAAGTCATGGATCTTGCTGCCTTTACGCTGGCCCGCGATCATAAATTGCCGATTCGCGTTTTCAACATGAACAAGCCGGGCGCGCTGCGTCGGGTGGTTATGGGTGAAAAAGAAGGCACTTTGATTACGGACTAATTTTCGTTTGCCTGGAATCAGGGTAAGATTCCGCCTTCGAAATCGATTTCTCACAGGTTGGCCCGACAAAGAGCGCTATACTTAAGCACACCGCTGCTGGCGGTGCGGGCAGCCTGACAACCAGTATTCAAGGACTTATAACGTGATTAGCGATATCAGAAAAGATGCTGAAGTACGCATGGACAAGTGCGTAGAAGCGTTTAAAAACCAAATCAGCAAAGTCCGTACCGGTCGCGCTTCCCCGAGCCTGCTGGACGGCATCATGGTGGAATACTACGGTGCCGCTACGCCGCTGCGTCAGTTGGCAAGCGTTACTGCGGAAGATTCCCGCACGCTGAAAGTGAACGTGTTCGACCGTTCCATTGCCGCTGCTGTCGAAAAGGCTATCATGACTTCCGATCTGGGGCTGAACCCGAGTTCAGCTGGTGCGGACATCCGCGTACCGCTGCCGCCGCTGACCGAAGAACGCCGTAAGGACCTGATCAAAGTGGTTCGTGGCGATGCCGAAGACGCGCGCGTATCGGTGCGTAACGTTCGTCGTAACGCTAACGACAAAGTTAAAGCGCTGCTTAAAGATAAAGAGATCAGCGAAGACGATGAGCGTCGTTCTCAGGATGATGTTCAGAAACTGACCGATGCGGCCATTAAGAAAATTGATGCGGCGCTGGCAGACAAAGAAAAAGAGCTGATGGATTTCTAATCGCTCTTCGCAAGCCTTATGAAAAACGCCGTACAGGGCGGCTGCTCAAGCGGCCTGCGCTGGCGGCGTTTTTTGCTTCTCAGGTCGTGCGGCCAAGCCGCGCGTTCGATATATACCTCGGGTTTCAGAGCGTTTCATGAAGCATTTGACCATTCTTGGCTCGACCGGCTCTATCGGTTGCAGCACCCTTGATGTGGTTCGCCACAATTCCGAACAGTTCGCCGTTTCCGCGCTGGTGGCAGGAAGCAACGTCTCCCGCATGCTGTCGCAGTGCCTTGAGTTCCAGCCGCGTTATGCGGTGATGGACGATAACGCCAGCGCGCGCGAGCTCGGCGCGCGATTGAAAGAGGCGGGAAGCCGCACCGAAGTGCTGTCCGGCAGGCAGGCCGCCTGCGATATGGCGGCGCTGGACGAGGTCGATCAGGTGATGGCGTCGATCGTCGGCGCAGCCGGGCTGTTACCGACGCTTTCGGCGATTCGGGCCGGTAAGCAGGTGCTGCTGGCCAATAAAGAGTCGCTGGTGACCTGTGGCCGACTGTTTATGGATGCGGTGAAGCAGTCAGGTGCGCAACTTTTGCCCATCGACAGCGAACATAATGCCATTTTTCAGAGTATGCCCGAAACAATTCAGCAACAGCTGGGATACGCTGACCTGGAGGAAAATGGGGTTCGCTCCATCATTCTCACCGGGTCAGGTGGCCCGTTCAGGGAGACGCCGCTGGCGAGTTTCGGGGAAATAACCCCCGAGCAGGCCTGTCGGCATCCGAACTGGTCGATGGGGCGTAAAATCTCCGTCGATTCTGCCACCATGATGAACAAAGGTCTCGAATACATAGAAGCTCGCTGGTTATTTAACGCCTCCGCCGGACAGATGGAGGTGTTGATTCACCCGCAATCGGTGATTCATTCGATGGTGCGCTACCAGGACGGCAGCGTACTGGCGCAGCTGGGAGAGCCGGATATGCGCACGCCTATCGCACATGCTATGGCTTATCCGGAACGCGTTAATTCCGGCGTTGAACCGCTGGATTTTTGCAAGATGGGCTCGCTTAGCTTCCAGATGCCGGATATGCAGCGCTACCCTTGTCTGGAACTGGCCATGACGGCGTTTGAGCAGGGGCAGGCGGCGACCACTGCGCTGAATGCGGCTAATGAGATAGCCGTAGCGGCTTTCCTGGAGGGCGCCATTGGATTCACCGATATTGCGGCGCTAAATCACGACGTACTGGCGACGCTTGCCGTCCCGGAGCCTCGCAGCGTGGAAGAGGTGCTGGGGGTGGATAGCGAAGCGCGAGCGCAGGCATCGGCAAAAATTGCGCGCTTTACCCATTGATAAAGCGGCGTCGTTATACCCGAAGTATGAAGGGTATATTTGTGGCTCCAGGGCTGAGGTGATATAGTCTGCGCCACCCGATGGAAGCTCATTGGTGCTTATCAGGTGGTTAAGCCGTGGTTGACACGGCTTTTTTACGTGAAGGCTTCTGTATTCCTGAGAACCGCTTAATCCTTATCAGGGAAATTAAACGCGTTATGTTGTCTGCTAACCAACCATTAAGCGAAAATTCACCTGCGCATGGAGCACGCCATGTCGCCATTATTATGGATGGCAATGGCCGTTGGGCGAAGAGACAAGGGAAGATGAGGGTCTTTGGCCATAAGGCTGGTGCCAAATCAGTCCGGCGTGCGGTCACTTTTGCTGCCAATAACGGCATCAGTGCGCTGACACTTTATGCCTTCAGCAGCGAAAACTGGAATCGTCCTGCTCAGGAGGTCAGTTCTCTGATGGATCTGTTCGCCTGGGCGTTGGATAGCGAAGTGAAGAACCTGCATCGGAACAACGTGCGGCTGCGTATCATTGGCGATACCTCGCGCTTTAACGCCCGACTACAGGAGCGCATCCGCAAAGCTGAAGCGTTGACGAGTCAGAACACCGGTCTGACGCTGAATATCGCCGCGAACTACGGCGGTCGATGGGATATTATTCAGGGAGTGAAGCGTCTGGCTGCTCAGGTTCAGAATGGCGACCTTCAGCCTGAGCACATCGATGAAGAGATGCTAAACCAGCAGATCTGCATGAATGAGCTGGCTCCCGTAGATTTAGTAATTAGGACAGGGGGAGAGCATCGTATCAGCAACTTTCTGCTGTGGCAGATAGCCTATGCTGAACTCTACTTTACCGATGTTCTCTGGCCTGATTTCGATGAACAAGACTTTGAAGGTGCGTTGCATGCCTTTGCAAATCGCGAGCGACGTTTTGGCGGCACGACACCCGGTGGCAGCTATGCCTGATGGGGGGAGCTTTTGCTGAAGTATCGCCTGATTTCCGCTTTAATTTTGATTCCCGCGGTTATCGCCGCGCTATTGTGGCTGCCGCCGGTTGGCTTCGCGATTACTCTGCTTGCGGTCTGTATGCTGGCCGCCTGGGAGTGGGGGCAACTGAGTGGCTTTAAAAGCCGGTCGCAGCGGGTCTGGCTGGCGGTACTCTGCGGCCTGATTTTGGCCGGGATGCTCTACACTCTGCCTGAATATCACCACCATAGCGCACACTTGCCGCTGATTTCCGGCATCCTTTGGGTTTCGCTGGCCTGGTGGATAGCGGCGTTGATTCTGGTACTGTTTTATCCTGCTTCTGCGGGAATATGGCGTCATTCACGCGTTCTGCGCCTTATCTTCGGTTTGATGACGATCGTTCCCTTTTTCTGGGGCATGCTGGTGCTGCGTAACTGGCATTACGATATCAACCACTACACCGGCGCTATCTGGCTGCTGTATGTCATGCTGTTGGTGTGGGGCGCCGACTCCGGTGCCTACGTCTTCGGTAAGATGTTTGGTCGCCACAAACTGGCGCCACGCGTATCGCCGGGTAAGACCTGGCAGGGATTTATCGGCGGGCTGTTGACTGCTGCGGTCATTGCCTGGCTGTTTGGTTCATGGGCTAATCTGGATGTGGCGCCGACCACGCTGTTCGTCTGTTCTATTTTTGCCACTCTGGCTTCAGTGTTGGGCGATTTGACGGAAAGTATGTTTAAGCGTGAAGCGGGTATTAAGGACAGCGGCCACCTGATTCCGGGACACGGCGGTATTCTGGATCGCATCGACAGCCTGACGGCGGCAGTGCCGGTTTTCGCCTGTCTGTTACTGTTGGTCTTCAGGACGGTCTAAAGGGACATTTTATATGCTGAGCATTCTCTGGAATCTGGCGGCTTTTATCGTGGCGCTCGGTGTGTTGATCACCGTGCACGAGTTTGGTCATTTCTGGGTTGCCCGGCGCTGCGGCGTTCGCGTGGAACGCTTTTCAATCGGCTTTGGTAAGGCGCTGTGGCGGCGGGTCGATAAACAGGGAACGGAATTTGTCATCGCCCTGATCCCTTTGGGCGGTTATGTCAAAATGCTGGATGAACGCATAGAGCCGGTAGTGCCGGAAATGCGTCACCAGGCCTTCGACAATAAACGCGTCTCGCAGCGGGCGGCGATTATCGCCGCCGGCCCCATCGCAAATTTCCTGTTTGCCATCATTGCTTACTGGTTGGTTTTCATTATCGGTATCCCCAGCGTTCGCCCGGTTATTGGTGAAATAACCGCCAGTTCCGTGGCCGCACAGGCACAAATTACGCCAGGAATGGAACTTAAGGCGGTTGACGGTATCGAAACGCCTGACTGGGATGCTGTTCGTCTCGCTTTGGTTGGCAAAATCGGCGATGCGTCAGCCCGGGTCACGGTCGCGCCCTTTGGCAGCGATCGGACGAGTGAGAAAACGCTTAATCTGCGGGACTGGCACTTCGAGCCTGACCGTCAGGATCCCGTCTCCGCACTGGGGATTATCCCCCTCGGGCCGAAGATCGAACCGGTATTGGCTCAGGTTCAGGAGAAGTCGGCGGCGGCGAAAGCTGGTTTGCAAGCTGGCGACAGGATCGTTAAAGTCGATGGTCAGCCGCTAAAAGAGTGGATGACGTTTGTTAAGCTGGTGCGCGATAATCCGGGGCGCCAGCTAGAGATTGAAGTCAAAAGGCAAGGGAAGACCTTGTCTTTAACGCTGATACCGGATACAAAACCGGGTAAAGCGAAGGCGGAAGGTTTTGCAGGGGTCGTACCACAGGTCACCCCGCTGCCGGACGAGTACAAGACAGTGCGCCAGTATGGGCCGTTTACTGCTGTCGTCGAAGCCACAGATAAGACATGGCAGTTGATGAAGCTGACGGTTAACATGCTGGGGAAATTAATAACCGGTGACGTAAAACTGAACAACCTCAGTGGGCCAATCTCGATTGCCCAGGGGGCGGGGATGTCAGCGGACTATGGGTTAATCTACTTCCTGATGTTTCTGGCGCTGATTAGCGTCAATCTGGGGATAATTAATCTGTTCCCGCTGCCTGTTCTGGACGGTGGACATCTGCTGTTTCTGGCGATTGAGAAGCTGAAAGGCGGGCCGGTTTCCGAGCGAGTTCAAGACTTTAGTTATCGCATTGGCTCTATTCTGCTGGTGCTGTTAATGGGGCTTGCACTTTTCAATGATTTCTCTCGGTTATAAGAGAGATTAGGGTTAGGAAGAACGCATAACAACGATGGCGATGAAAAAGTTGCTCATAGCGTCGCTGCTCTTCAGCAGCGCCACCGTATACGGTGCAGACGGGTTCGTAGTGAGAGATATTCATTTCGAAGGCCTGCAGCGAGTCGCCGTTGGTGCGGCCCTCCTCAGCATGCCGGTGCGTGTCGGCGATACGGTAACGGACGAGGATATTGGTAATACCATCCGTTCACTGTTTGCTACCGGTAACTTCGAAGACGTGCGGGTACTGCGCGACGGCGATACGCTGCTGGTTCAGGTGAAGGAGCGTCCCACCATCGCCAGCATTACTTTCTCCGGCAACAAGTCGGTGAAGGACGATATGCTGAAGCAGAACCTGGAAGCTTCAGGCGTGCGCGTGGGGGAGTCCCTGGATCGCACCACCCTGTCTGATATTGAGAAAGGGCTGGAGGATTTCTACTACAGCGTGGGTAAATACAGCGCCAGCGTGAAAGCTGTCGTCACACCGCTGCCGCGTAACCGTGTTGACCTGAAACTGGTGTTCCAGGAAGGCGTTTCGGCCAAGATCCAGCAGATCAACATTGTGGGTAACCACGCCTACAGCACCGAAGAGCTGATCTCCAACTTCCAGCTGCGCGATGAGGTTCCCTGGTGGAACGTAGTCGGCGATCGTAAATACCAGAAGCAGAAACTGGCGGGCGACCTTGAAACCCTGCGCAGCTTCTACCTCGATCGCGGCTATGCGCGTTTTAACATCGACTCCACTCAGGTCAGCCTGACGCCGGATAAGAAAGGCATTTACATTACCGTCAACATCACTGAAGGCCAGCAGTACAAGCTGTCGGGCGTTCAGGTTAACGGTAATCTGGCCGGCCATTCCGCGGAAATTGAAAAGCTGACCAAAATCGAGCCTGGCGAACTCTATAACGGCACTAAGGTGACCCGCATGGAGGACGATATTAAGAAGCTGCTCGGTCGTTATGGCTATGCCTATCCGCGCGTTCAGACCCAGCCGGAAATCAATGATGCCGACAAGACCGTTAAGCTGCACGTCAGCGTTGATGCCGGCAACCGTTACTACGTACGTAAGATCCGCTTCGAAGGTAACGACACCTCGAAAGATTCCGTTCTGCGCCGCGAAATGCGCCAGATGGAAGGGGCGTGGCTGGGCAGCAACCTGGTCGACCAGGGCAAAGAGCGTCTGAATCGTACTGGTTACTTCGAAACCGTAGATACCGAAACTCAGCGCGTTCCGGGCAGTCCGGATCAGGTCGATGTGGTCTACAAGGTGAAAGAACGCAACACCGGTAGCCTGAACTTTGGTATCGGTTACGGCACCGAGAGCGGCGTAAGCTTCCAGGCGGGTGTTCAGCAGGATAACTGGCTGGGTACCGGTTATTCCGTAGGTATCAACGGTACCAAGAACGACTACCAGACCTATGCGGAACTCGCGGTCACCAACCCGTACTTTACGGTGGATGGCGTGAGCCTGGGCGGGCGCCTGTTCTACAACGACTTTAAAGCGGATGATGCGGATCTTTCCACGTACACCAACAAGAGCTACGGCCTTGACGGTACGCTGGGCTTCCCGATCAACGAATACAATACGCTGCGCGTCGGTCTGGGCTATGTCCACAACGACCTGTCCGATATGCAGCCGCAGGTCGCCATGTGGCGTTATCTGAATGCTCAGGGCGAACATCCGTCTAATACGGGTAAAGATGACGACTTCTCGGCGGATGACTTCACCTTTAACTACGGCTGGACCTTCAACAACCTCGACCGCGGTTACTTCCCGACCAAAGGGTCGCGCGTTAACCTGAACGGTAAGGTGACTATTCCGGGTTCCGACAACGAGTTCTATAAGGTGACTCTTGATACCGCGACCTACATGCCTATCGATCAGGATCGCAAGTGGGTGGTACTGGGTCGTACTCGTTGGGGGTACGGCGATGGTCTGGGGGGTAAAGAGCTGCCGTTCTACGAGAACTTCTACGCCGGTGGTTCCAGCACGGTGCGCGGCTTCCAGTCCAACAACATCGGTCCGAAGGCCGCCTATCTTGGCCCGGATAACCGCTATTGTTCCAACGGCTCGACCGTCTGTGATTCCGACGATGCTATCGGCGGTAACGCCATGGGCGTGGCCAGCCTTGAGCTGATCACCCCGACACCGTTCCTGAGCGAGAAGTACGCTAACTCGGTACGTACTTCTTTCTTCGTGGATGCGGGTACGGTCTGGGATACCGAGTGGAAAAACACCGCTCAAACTCGTGCGGCCGGTATTCCGGATTACAGCGATCCGAGCAACATTCGTATGTCTGCCGGTATCGCCGTACAGTGGATGTCTCCGCTGGGACCGCTGGTCTTCTCTTACGCTCAGCCGTTCAAGAAGTACAGCGGCGACAAAGCGGAGCAGTTCCAGTTTAACATCGGTAAAACCTGGTAACGCCGCCGAACCAACGGCGTGCGTTTCAGTATAGCGAAGGTTCCGGGCAGGAATACCTCCTGCCGGAGTCCGCATAAAACGGGTACCTGCGGGTACGTATGGGATGGTAAGGAGTTTATAGTGAAAAAGTGGTTTATTGCTGCAGGTCTTGGTCTGGCTATGGCTGCATCTGCACAGGCTGCGGATACCATCGCTGTGGTTAACATGGCGAATCTGTTCCAGCAGGTAGCCCAGAGCACCGGGACCACCAAAACGCTGGAGAATGAATTCAAAGGTCGTGCTAGCGAACTGCAGCGCATGGAAAGCAACCTGCAGTCTAAGATGCAGCGTCTGCAGAATGCGAAAGGCAATCGTAGCAGCCTGGAAAAAGAAGTCATGGCCGATCGTGAGAAGTTCTCCGCTAAGGCGCAGGCTTTCGAGCAGGATCGCGCTCGTCGTTCCAACGAAGAACGCAGCAAGCTGGTTACTCGTATCCAGACTGCCGTGAAGAAAGTGGCTGACGATAAAGATATCGACGTGGTTCTGGATGCCAACAGCATCGCTTACCACGGTAGCGACGTTAAAGATATCACCGCTGATGTGCTGAAGCAGGTTAAATAATTCATGCCTTCAATTCGACTGGCTGACCTTGCACAGCAGCTGGATGCCGAATTGCACGGCGATGGCGATATCGTCATCGCCGGTGTGGCATCCATGCAGTCTGCGGTTGCGGGGCAGATTACATTTATGGTCAATCCCCGCTACCGTGAACAGCTTTCAAACTGCCAGGCGTCTGCGGTAGTCATGACCGAAGCCGATCTCCCTTATGCCCGGAGTGCGGCGCTTATCGTTAAAAATCCCTATCTGACCTATGCGCGTATGGCGCAGATTCTGGACACCACGCCAAAACCCGCGCAGAATATCGCGCCCGGCGCGGTGATAGACCCGAGCGCGAAGCTTGGAAAAAACGTAGCGGTCGGCGCTAACGCCGTGATTGAATCAGGCGTGGTGCTGGGCGACGACGTTATCGTCGGCCCGGGGTGCTTTGTGGGCAAAAATACCCGCATTGGCGCTGGTTCGCGGCTGTGGGCCAATGTCTCCGTTTACCACGATGTGGAAATCGGTGAACAGTGCCTGGTGCAGTCTGGTACCGTCATTGGGGCTGATGGTTTTGGCTATGCCAACGATCGCGGCAACTGGGTGAAGATACCGCAGTTGGGGCGGGTTATCATCGGTTCACGCGTAGAGATTGGCGCCTGCACTACTATTGACCGCGGCGCGTTGGACGATACTGTGATCGGCAACGGTGTCATTATTGATAATCAGTGCCAGATTGCACATAACGTGGTGATTGGCGACAATACCGCGGTTGCAGGCGGCGTCATTATGGCGGGCAGCCTGAAAATTGGTCGTTACTGTATGATTGGCGGCGCCAGCGTGATCAATGGTCACATGGAGATCTGCGATAAGGTGACCGTAACGGGTATGGGCATGGTGATGCGCCCCATTACGGAACCCGGCGTCTATTCATCAGGTATTCCGCTGCAACCTAATAAAGTCTGGCGTAAAACCGCAGCGCTGGTGATGAATATTGATGAGATGAGTAAACGCCTGAAGGCGCTGGAGCGTAAAGTTAATCAGGACTAAGTCCACCGCACCACTCATTCATAACGCCTGAATACAGAGCCAGATTCGCGGCCTGCCAGCGATCTCCGGATCGCCGCGGGCCGTGTTATTATTGTCCCTTATGTAATATACATTTGACAGGAAGAGTATTTTGAATACTGACACTCATACTCTGCGCATTGAAGAGATTCTGGAGCTTCTGCCGCATCGTTATCCGTTCTTGCTGGTCGATCGCGTACTGGATTTCGAAGAAGGCCGCTTTCTGCGCGCGGTGAAGAATGTTTCGGTTAATGAGCCGTTTTTCCAGGGGCACTTCCCTGGTAAACCGATTTTCCCCGGCGTGCTGATTCTTGAAGCAATGGCGCAGGCTACTGGTATTCTGGCGTTTAAAAGCGTTGGCAAACTGGAGCCGGGTGAACTGTACTACTTTGCCGGCATTGACGAGGCTCGCTTCAAGCGCCCTGTCTCTCCTGGCGATCAGATGATTATGGAAGTGACCTTTGAGAAAACTCGCCGCGGTCTGACGCGCTTTAAAGGCGTAGCGACGGTTGACGGTAAGATTGTCTGTGAAGCGACCATGATGTGTGCCCGTAACCGGGAGGCCTAATCCGTGATTGATAAATCCGCCTTTATTCATCCCACCGCCATTGTGGAAGAGGGGGCCGTTATCGGCGCCGGCGTCCATATTGGCCCGTACTCGCTTGTGGGGCCGAACGTTGAGATCGGTGAGGGCACCGTGCTGAAATCGCACGTTGTCGTCAACGGTCACACTAAAATCGGCCGCGACAATCAGATCTTCCAGTTTGCCTCTATTGGTGAAGTGAATCAGGATCTGAAGTACGCGAATGAACCGACGCGTGTGGAGATTGGCGATCGCAACCGCATTCGCGAAAGCGTCACCATCCATCGCGGTACCGCGCAGGGGGGGGGACTAACGAAGGTGGGTAGCGATAACCTGCTGATGATCAACGCTCATGTAGCGCATGATTGTCAGGTAGGCGATCGCTGTATCCTCGCGAACAATGCAACCCTGGCCGGTCACGTGACGGTGGATGACTACGCCATTATCGGCGGTATGACCGCAGTGCATCAGTTCTGCATCATCGGCGCCCACGTGATGGTCGGGGGATGTTCCGGCGTGGCGCAGGACGTGCCTCCCTATGTGATTGCCCAGGGCAACCACGCAACGCCCTTCGGCGTTAATATTGAAGGGCTGAAGCGCCGTGGCTTTAGCAAAGAGGCGCTGCATGCCATCCGTAACGCCTATAAGCTGCTGTACCGTAGCGGCAAAACGCTGGAAGAGGCTCGTCCGGAAATTGAAGCGCTGGCGGCCAAACATCCCGAGGTTGAGCGCTTTGTGGAGTTCTTCGAGCGCTCTACGCGTGGCCTGATTCGCTAGGATGCCGTATAGCAGATGAAAGCGAATCGTCCTTTGACTGTCGCCCTGGTCGCCGGAGAAACCTCCGGCGATATTCTTGGCGCCGGGCTTATTCGCGCGCTGAAGGCTAAAGTGCCGGATGCGCGTTTTGTTGGCGTGGCCGGCCCGAGAATGCAGGCGGAAGGCTGTGAAGCCTGGTACGAGATTGAAGAGCTGGCGGTGATGGGCATTGTCGAAGTGCTTGGCCGCCTGCGTCGTTTGCTTCATATTCGTGCCTCCCTGACCCGCCGCTTTAGCGAACTTCAGCCGGATGTCTTCGTTGGTATCGATGCCCCTGACTTCAACATTACCCTGGAAGGGAAGCTCAGGCAGCGTGGCATTAAGACCATTCACTACGTCAGCCCCTCGGTCTGGGCGTGGCGTCAGAAGCGCGTTTTCAAAATAGGGCGAGCCACCGATCTGGTGCTGGCTTTTCTGCCTTTTGAAAAAGCGTTTTACGACAGATTCAATGTTCCCTGCCGTTTTATCGGTCATACCATGGCGGACGCCATGCCGCTGGATCCCGATAAAAACGGCGCCCGGGATACGCTGGGTATAGCTCACGATGCCCGCTGTCTGGCATTACTGCCCGGTAGTCGTGGCGCGGAAGTCGAGATGCTCAGCGCCGACTTTCTGAAGACAGCGCAGCTGCTGCGCGGCCGCTTTCCCGACCTCGAGGTGCTGGTTCCACTGGTTAACGGCAAACGCCGCGAACAGTTTGAGCGTATTCTGGCCGGGGTGGCGCCGGATATGCCGGTACGGCTGCTGGATGGCCAGGCGCGCGAGGCGATGATCGCCAGCGATGCCGCGCTGCTGGCGTCCGGCACTGCGGCGCTGGAGTGTATGCTGGCGAAATGCCCAATGGTTGTGGGCTACCGCATGAAGCCTTTCACTTTCTGGCTGGCGAAGCGACTGGTGAAAACCGATTATGTTTCTCTGCCTAACCTGCTGGCCGGGCGCGAGCTGGTAAAAGAGCTGCTTCAGGAAGAGTGCGAGCCCCAGCGGTTGGCCCAGGCGTTGACGCCGCTGCTGGAAGAGAGCGAAACGCGTCATGAAATGCATGATATCTTCCGCCAGCTACATCAGCAGATTCGCTGCAATGCGGATGAGCAGGCGGCACAGGCGGTACTGGAGCTGGCGCGATGACAGAATTTATCTATCCCCATACCCGGCTGGTGGCCGGCGTTGACGAAGTCGGGCGCGGCCCGCTGGTCGGCGCAGTGGTGACTGCTGCGGTGATCCTCGATCCTGAGCGCCCCATCACAGGACTGGCTGATTCGAAAAAACTGTCCGAGAAGCGCCGCCTTCAGCTCCACGATGAGATTTGCGAAAAGGCGCTGGCCTGGAGCCTGGGGCGCGCCGAGCCGTATGAGATAGACCAGCTCAATATTCTGCACGCCACCATGCTTGCCATGCAGCGCGCCGTAGCCGGATTGGCGATTGCGCCTGAGTATGTCCTGATTGACGGTAATCGCTGTCCGACTCTGCCAGTGCCCAGCATGGCGGTGATCAAAGGGGACGGGCTGGTGGCGGAAATCAGCGCGGCCTCGATTATCGCCAAAGTTTCCCGCGATCGTGAAATGGCGGAGCTGGATCGCGAATTTCCTGAATACGGTTTTGCGAAACACAAAGGCTATCCGACTGCCTTACATTTAGAGAAGCTGGCGCAGTACGGCGCCACGGAACACCATCGCCGCAGCTTTGCGCCCGTCAAACGTGCCCTGGGCCAGAGCGCCTGACTGCGTTAACCGGAAAGAGATATGGCTGAACCCCGTTTTATCCACCTGCGGATACACAGTGACTACTCGATGATCGATGGCCTGGCGAAGGTGGGGCCGCTGGTGAAAAAAGCGGCCGCTCTCGGTATGCCATCGATGGCGATTACCGACTTCACCAATCTGTGCGGACTGGTGAAGTTTTACGGCGGGGCCCACGGCGCCGGGATGAAGCCGCTGGTGGGCGCCGATTTCCATATGGTCAATGAACTGCTGGGCGATGAGCCACTCGAACTGACCATACTGGCGATGAACAACGTTGGCTATCAGAACCTGACCCTGCTGATTTCCCGCGCCTATCAGCGCGGCTACGGCGCTGCCGGTCCCCTGATTGACCAGGAATGGCTGGTGGAGCTGAACGAAGGACTGATAGTGCTGTCCGGAGCCCGACGGGGGGATGTGGGCGTCAGCCTGCTGCGTGGCAACGATGCCCTGGTCAATCAGTGCCTGTCATTCTGGCAGACGCACTTTCCCGATCGCTACTATCTGGAGCTGATTCGTACCGGACGCCCGGATGAAGAGAGCTACCTGCATGCCGCCGTGCGTCTGGCGGAAGACCGTGGGATACCGGTTGTCGCGACCAACGACGTACGTTTCCTGGTGTCCGACGATTTTGACGCCCATGAAATTCGCGTCGCTATTCACGATGGCTATACCCTGGACGACCCAAAGCGGCCGCGTAACTACTCGAATCAACAGTATCTGCGCAGCGAAGACGAGATGTGCGAGCTGTTTGCCGATATCCCGGAAGCGCTGGAAAACAGCGTGGAGATCGCCAAACGCTGTAACGTGACGGTACGACTGGGTGAATATTTCCTGCCGCAGTTCCCCACCGGCGAGATGACCACTGAAGATTTCCTGGTCGCGAAATCCCGCGAAGGGCTTGAGGAGCGTCTGGAATTTCTCTATCCAGACCCTGAAGTCAGAGCCCAGCGGCGCCCTCCTTATGATGAACGTCTGGAGATAGAGCTTCAGGTTATTAACCAGATGGGCTTTCCTGGTTACTTCCTGATCGTGATGGAGTTTATCCAGTGGTCGAAGGATAACGGCGTACCGGTAGGGCCTGGACGAGGCTCCGGCGCGGGTTCTCTGGTGGCCTATGCGCTAAAAATCACCGACCTCGATCCGCTGGAATTCGATCTGCTGTTCGAACGCTTCCTGAACCCGGAACGTGTCTCGATGCCTGACTTTGACGTCGACTTCTGTATGGAGAAGCGCGACCAGGTTATTGAACACGTGGCGGATATGTATGGCCGCGACGCGGTATCGCAGATTATCACTTTCGGTACCATGGCCGCTAAAGCGGTTATCCGCGACGTAGGCCGGGTGCTGGGCCACCCCTACGGCTTTGTCGACAGGATCTCCAAACTGGTGCCGCCGGATCCCGGAATGACGCTGGCTAAAGCCTTCGAGGCAGAGCCGCAGCTACCGGAGATCTACGAAGCGGACGAAGAGGTGAAAGCGCTGATCGACATGGCGCGCAAGCTGGAAGGGGTGACCCGTAACGCGGGTAAACATGCCGGCGGCGTGGTTATCGCGCCCACCAAAATTACCGACTTCGCGCCGCTTTATTGTGATGAAGAAGGCCGCCATCCGGTTACCCAGTTCGATAAGAATGATGTGGAATATGCGGGCCTGGTGAAGTTCGACTTCCTGGGCCTGCGCACCCTGACCATCATCAACTGGGCGCTGGAGATGATTAACAAAAGGCGCGAAAAGCAGGGCGAACCACCGCTGGATATCGCCGCCATCCCGCTGGACGATAAAAAGAGCTTCGACATGCTGCAGCGCTCGGAAACCACGGCGGTGTTCCAGCTTGAATCGCGCGGTATGAAGGATCTGATCAAGCGTCTGCAGCCTGACTGCTTCGAAGATATGATAGCCCTGGTCGCTCTGTTCCGTCCGGGGCCGCTGCAGTCGGGGATGGTGGATAACTTCATCGACCGTAAGCACGGGCGTGAAGAGATCTCCTACCCGGATATTCAGTGGCAGCATGAAAGCCTGAAACCGGTGCTGGAGCCAACCTATGGCATCATCCTCTACCAGGAACAGGTGATGCAGATAGCTCAGGTGCTTTCGGGCTATACTCTGGGCGGCGCGGATATGCTGCGCCGTGCTATGGGTAAGAAAAAGCCGGAAGAGATGGCCAAGCAGCGCTCCATTTTCGAGGATGGGGCGAAAAAGAACGGCATCGACGGCGAACTGGCGATGAAAATCTTCGACCTTGTGGAGAAGTTCGCCGGTTATGGCTTTAATAAATCGCACTCCGCCGCCTATGCGCTGGTGTCGTATCAGACCCTGTGGCTTAAGGCGCACTATCCCGCTGAATTTATGGCGGCGGTCATGACCGCCGATATGGATAACACCGACAAAGTAGTGGGACTGGTGGATGAGTGCTGGCGTATGGGGCTTAAGATCCTGCCGCCGGATATCAATTCCGGGTTGTATCACTTCCACGTTAACGACGACGGTGAGATAGTCTACGGCATCGGGGCCATTAAAGGCGTCGGCGAAGGCCCTATCGAAGCCATTATTGAGGCTCGTAACAACGGCGGTTATTTCCGCGAGCTGTTCGATCTGTGCGCCCGAACCGACATCAAGAAGATCAACCGCCGGGTAATGGAAAAGCTGATCATGTCCGGTGCCTTCGATCGCCTGGGGCCGCACCGCGCAGCGCTGATGAATTCGTTGGGCGATGCGCTGAAAGCGGCGGATCAGCATGCCAAAGCAGAGGCCATCGGCCAGGCCGATATGTTCGGCGTGCTGGCGGAAGCACCGGAGCAGGTGGAGCAGTCTTATTCGAACTGCCTGCCCTGGCCTGAACAGCAGCAGCTCGACGGCGAACGCGAAACCCTGGGGCTGTACCTGACGGGCCACCCCATCAATCAGTACCTGAAAGAGATCGAGCGATACGTTGGCGGCGTGCGTCTTAAAGATATGCATCCGACGGATCGTGGTAAAGTGACCACGGCGGCGGGGCTGGTGCTTTCCGCCCGCATTATGGTCACCAAGCGGGGAAACCGCATCGGCATCTGTACTCTCGATGACCGTTCCGGACGCCTGGAGGTCATGCTATTCTCCGAGGCGCTGGAAAAATACCAGCAACTGCTGGAAAAAGACCGTATCCTGATCGTCAGCGGACAGGTCAGCTTTGATGACTTCAGCGGCGGCCTTAAAATGATGGCCCGGGAAGTTATGGACATTGACGAGGCTCGCGAAAAGTATGCGCGCGGGCTTGCTATCTCGCTGACGGACAGGCAAATTGATGACCAGCTTTTAAACCGACTCCGTCAATCTCTGGAACCCCATCGTTCGGGGACTATTCCAGTGCACCTCTACTATCAGAGGGCGGATGCGCGTGCACGGCTGCGGTTTGGCGCTGCATGGCGCGTGTCGCCCAGCGATCGTTTACTTAACGATCTGCGCGGTCTGATCGGTTCGGAGCAGGTGGAACTGGAGTTTGACTAATACAGGAATACTATGAGTCTGAATTTCCTTGATTTTGAACAGCCGATTGCAGAACTGGAAGCGAAAATCGATTCCTTAACCGCCGTTGGCCTTCAGGACGAAAAACTGGATATTAATATCGACGAAGAGGTGCATCGCCTGCGTGAAAAGAGCGTAGAGCTGACCCGTAAAATCTTCGCCGATCTCGGCGCCTGGCAGATTGCCCAGCTGGCGCGTCATCCGTTACGTCCCTATACCCTGGATTATGTGCGTATGGCGTTCGACGACTTTGACGAACTGGCTGGCGATCGCGCATATGCGGACGACAAAGCCATCGTTGGCGGTATCGCCCGTCTGGACGGTCGTCCTGTGATGGTGATTGGCCATCAGAAAGGGCGTGAAACCAAAGAGAAGATTCGTCGCAACTTTGGTATGCCTGCGCCAGAAGGCTATCGTAAAGCGCTGCGCCTGATGGAGATGGCCGAGCGTTTTAATATGCCGATCGTTACCTTCATCGACACTCCGGGGGCTTATCCGGGCGTGGGCGCGGAAGAGCGTGGCCAGTCAGAAGCCATTGCCCGTAACTTGCGTGAAATGTCCAGGCTGACGGTGCCGGTTATTTGCACCGTTATCGGTGAAGGTGGCTCAGGCGGCGCACTGGCGATTGGCGTGGGTGATAAAGTGAATATGCTGCAGTACAGCACCTATTCGGTCATTTCGCCGGAAGGCTGCGCTTCCATTCTGTGGAAGAGTGCGGATAAAGCACCGCTGGCGGCAGAAGCTATGGGCATTATCGCCGACCGCCTGAAAGAGCTGAAGCTGATTGATACCGTGATTCCGGAGCCGCTGGGTGGCGCACATCGCCATCCGGAAACGATGGCGGAATCGCTGAAGGCCCAGCTGTTGGCCGATCTGGCTGACCTGGACGTCCTGAGTAAAGAGGATCTGCTCAATCGCCGCTATCAGCGCCTGATGAGCTACGGCTACGCCTGATTAGCGCGTATGTCGATGACAGGGCCGGTTTATCCGGCCCTTTTTTATGGCGGCAATAGATGCGGTTTCCTTTAAGGAGCCGTCTGAAAGCACCTTCGGTGTCTTGCGCCTGGCGATACGGCCCTTTATTGTCCCTGCATAACAAAAGGAGAGATTATGCTGGATTTACAACAGGTTCACCATGTCGCCATCATCGCTACCAATTACGCTCAGAGCAAATCCTTTTATTGCGATATTCTTGGTTTTACACTCCAGTCCGAGGTCTACCGCGAAGCCCGTGATTCCTGGAAAGGGGATCTGGCGTTGAATGGGCAGTATGTTATCGAACTTTTCTCTTTTCCTTTCCCTCCATCACGTCCGAGCCAGCCGGAAGCCTGCGGTTTGCGCCACCTGGCTTTCAGCGTAGCGGATGTCGATCAGGCCGTTGCCCATCTTACGTCGCACAATGTGGCCTGTGAAACGATACGCGTCGATCCTCTGACGGGGAAGCGCTTTACCTTCTTTACTGACCCGGACGGGCTGCCGCTTGAACTCTACGAGGCGTAACTCTTTGCCCCAAACAGGAGATCGGGGCACGTTATGATGCTCGCTTTCCTGGCTTTTTAGAGGGTTTTTATGCAACAGCTAGCGGTACGTGTAGGTGAATGGATTGTCTCTCCCGCAACCAACCAGATCAGCCGCCCAGGACGTCAACTTACGCTGGAGCCTCGCTTAATCGACCTGCTGGTCTTCTTTGCCCGCCATCCCGGTGAAGTATTGAGCCGGGATGAATTAATTGACAATGTCTGGACCCGCAGCGCTGTGACCGACCATGTCGTGACTCAGAGCGTTTCTGAACTGCGTAAACGGTTAAAGGACGATCAACCGACGAGTTGCGATTATATCGTGACTGTCCCTAAACGTGGCTATCGTCTGACCGCTCCCGTTATCTGGTGTACCTCGCAAGAAGACGGAACTGTCGTTCGGGAAAGCGTCTCTGTGCCAGTAAGCCATACGCGATCCGTGCATTTACCGGAGGCAAGGGCGTGGCTTTACGACTGGCTGGTGTTTGGTGTAGCGTTGGGTCTGTGTCTGGCGCTGGTCATGCTCTCTGCGGGTTCAGCTTCTCGCCCGTCGGCGACGACAGGTAGCCTGCTGATTAATCCGCGCGATATCGATATTCGGTTGAAAAACGGCAACTCCTGTAGCAACTGGTCGGTTCAACGTTCTTATGCTGTTGGCGTGGGCGGCCTGATTGCAACTTACTTTAATACCTTCTCAACTTTTATCGTCCACGATAAGACCGATTTTAACTATCCTGAGTCGAATGGTGCAGGTAAAACTCTGACCATTGAGTTTACGAATCAGCGTCACTATCGAACAAAGCAATGCTTTATGTCGGTACAACTGGTGGATAATGCCGATAGCTCCATTATGCTCGATCGCCGCTATTTCATTACCCGCGATAATCAGCTCAGTATTCAGTCCGATCTGATCGCCAGTTTGAGTGAGGTATTAAAAGAGCCACCATCCCCGCGAATGCGGGCGATGCTGGCGCAGTATCTTCCCCCCCAGGGAATCGCCCTGGCGCAGTTTTATCAGGCTCATCGACTGCTTCTGACTTGCCGCACTGACGCTCTGGATAAAGCCAGCATGCAACTGGATGCAATATCCCGCCAGTGGCCGACCTTCACCTATGCCAGAGCCGAAAAAATTCTGGTCGATGTACTTCGTCATTCGCTACAACCGCTGGAGGGAAAAGCGTTGGTTAATCTGAATGCCGGAATCGCGAATTTAACGACAATCCCCGGAATGCAGGACAATGCAATCTATTACCAGATAAAAACCATCGATCTGGTAGGGCAAGGAAAAATCGATGAAGCCTATCGGACGATTAATATGGGCATCAAACGTGAAATGTCATGGCTGAATTATGTCCTGTTAGGGAAAGTTTATGAAATGAAGGGGGAAAATCACCAGGCTGCCGATGCCTATATTACGGCATTTAATTTGCGACCGGGAGAGGATACGCTTTACTGGATTGAAAATGCGGTGTTCCAGAGTTCTGTTGAAAAAGTGGTTCCTTATCTGAAGTATTTTAACGCCCGGAAAGAGCAAGCGACATCCACCCACTCCCTGTAGCCCCATATCCTGCTATGAAGGGCATTGGCGCTTTTCATAGTATCCCTTCCCTTACTCCTTTCTCAATTGCTTAACCATTTGAAATTACTGTTATTTTATCTTTTCCTGATATCGCTGTGTTATTTTCCTGCTATAGCAAGATACGGTCATTTTATCATTTAATTAGCGTGGTGAATTATTTTATCTAATCTTCAGGAGTTTGTTTTTATCGCGGCGTAATCTTTCTGGCTGTTGAGTGGATGGTTTTTGTATCTGTCCAGAATATTATTCAGGAGATATATCTCATGGGGACAGTCAAAAAGATTGGGTTAATAGCCTGTACTGGCGTGGTCGCCGGAAATATGATGGGGAGCGGGATAGCGTTATTGCCCGCGAACCTTGCCTGCCTTGGAGGTATTTCAATCTGGGGATGGGTGGTTTCTATTATTGGCGCTATGTCACTGGCCTATGTTTATGCCCGGCTGGCAACGAAAGATCCTCAGGAAGGAGGGCCTATTGGTTACGCAGGAGAAATTTCACCGGTATTTGGCTTCCAGACTGGGGTACTTTATTACCACGCTAACTGGATTGGTAATCTCGCCATTGGGATTACCGCCGTCTCATATCTTTCCACATTTTTCTCCGTTTTAAATAGCCCGGTTCCTGCCGCTATCGCCTGTATTGTTATCGTCTGGCTGTTCACCTTTATCAATATGCTGGGAGGAACCTGGGTCAGCCGGCTTACCACTATCGGTCTGATACTGGTGCTGATTCCCATAATACTCACGGCCGTTGCCGGGTGGCACTGGTTCGATTTGGCGACTTATCAGGCGAACTGGAATACTTCGGGTACCACCGATATTCATGCGGTTATCAAAAGTATTCTGCTGTGCCTGTGGGCCTTTGTTGGGGTGGAGTCTGCTGCGGTGAGTACCGGTATGGTGAAAAATCCCAAACATACCGTACCGCTGGCGACCATGATGGGGACGGCGCTGGCTGGTGTAGTCTACATTGCTGCGACGCAGGTGATCTCAGGGATGTATCCTGCGGCTAGGGTCGCCGCCTCTGGCGCGCCGTTCGCGATTAGCGCTTCCACCATTCTGGGCCACTGGGCCGCGCCGCTGGTATCTGCCTTTACGGCATTTGCCTGTCTGACATCGCTGGGATCCTGGATGATGCTGGTCGGGCAGGCTGGTGTACGAGCCGCTCATGACGGTAACTTCCCCCAAATTTATGGCGAGCTGGACAGTAACGGCATTCCGAAGAAGGGGCTGCTGTTGGCGGCCTGTAAAATGACCGTGCTGATGGTACTCATCACTATTATGAACTCCAGCGGTGGCAAAGCATCGGATCTGTTCGGTGAATTAACCGGGATTGCCGTGCTACTCACCATGCTGCCTTACTTCTATTCCTGCGTTGATCTGATTCGCCTTGAAGGGGTCAACGTTCGCAACCTGGTCAGTCTGATCTGCTCCGTTCAGGGATGCGTTTTCTGCTTCATTGCGCTGATGGGGGCCAACTCTTTCGAATTGTCTGGCACCTTCATTGTGAGTCTGATCATCCTGATGTTTTACGCCCGCAAGATGTATCAGCGCCAGCATCCGGATGACAAAAAACGCGTCCGTTAGACACACACGTTTTAATTAACGTCCATTCATTTCTGAGCCCTTTCCGCACACCAGAACGTAACCGGTGGGGCTCGCTATACCTGGAGATTATATTATGAATGTTATCGCTATTATGAACCACATGGGGGTTTACTTTAAGGAAGAGCCGATTCGTGAATTACGGCAGGCGCTGGAAGCGATGGATTTTCGTATCGTTTATCCGAATGACCGTGAAGATTTGCTGAAGCTGATAGAGAACAATGCCCGGCTGTGCGGCGTGATTTTCGACTGGGATAAATATAGCCTGGAACTTTGCGAAGAGATAAGTCGCCTTAATGAATATATGCCGCTCTACGCATTTGCTAATAGCTATTCCACCCTGGACGTTAGTCTGAATGATTTACGGATGCAGGTGCGCTTTTTTGAATATTCCCTGGGTTCCGCCGATGATATAGCCACCAGAATTCGGCATCATACTGATGAATATATCGACACCATCCTGCCGCCGCTGACGAAAGCGTTGTTTAAATATGCTCGTGAGGGGAAATATACTTTCTGTACGCCTGGCCACATGGGGGGAACCGCATTTCAGAAGAGCCCGGTCGGCTCGCTGTTTTACGATTTCTTTGGCGCGAATACCATGAAGGCGGATATTTCGATTTCGGTCCCGGAACTGGGCTCGCTGCTGGATCACAGCGGGCCGCATAAAGAGGCGGAAGAGTACATTGCCCGCACCTTTAACGCTGAACGCAGCTTTATGGTGACCAATGGCACTTCAACGTCTAATAAAATCGTGGGGATGTATGCCGCTCCGGCGGGCAGTACGGTGCTGATTGACCGTAATTGCCATAAATCGTTAACACATTTGCTGATGATGAGCGATATCACGCCGCTCTATCTGCGCCCGACCCGTAACGCCAGGGGGATTCTGGGCGGTATTCCGCGTAGCGAATTCCAGCACGCCACTATCGCTAAACGGGTTAAAGAGACGCCGAATGCCAGCTGGCCGATCTATGCGGTGATTACCAACTCTACCTATGACGGTCTGTTGTACAACACCGATTTCATCAAGAAAACCCTGGACGTGAGATCGATCCATTTCGATTCCGCCTGGGTGCCTTATACCAATTTCCACCCCATTTACGCCGGGAAAAGCGGCATGAGCGGCGACCGCGTAGAAGGTAAGGTGATTTATGAAACTCAGTCCACTCACAAGCTACTGGCGGCATTTTCGCAGGCATCGATGATTCATGTGAAGGGAGACATTAACGAGGCCACCTTTAACGAAGCCTATATGATGCACACCACGACCTCACCCTATTATGGCATTGTGGCTTCGACCGAAACCGCGGCGGCGATGATGAAAGGCAATGCCGGTAAGAGGATGATTGAGGGGTCTATCCAGCGAGCGATTAAGTTTCGTAAAGAGATTAAACGGCTGAACAACGAATCCGAAGGCTGGTTCTTCGATATCTGGCAGCCGGAACATATCGATGGGCCGGAATGCTGGCCGCTGCGCTCTGACAGTACCTGGCACGGTTTTAAGCATATCGATAATGAACATATGTATCTGGATCCCATTAAGGTCACTATTCTGACGCCGGGCATGGATGAAGACGGCAAGATGGAGGCGTTCGGGATTCCGGCCAGCATTGTGGCGAAGTATCTGGACGAACACGGCATTATTGTTGAAAAAACCGGGCCTTATAACCTGCTGTTCTTATTCAGTATCGGCATTGATAAAACGAAAGCGCTGAGTTTGCTGCGGGCGTTGACTGAATTTAAACGCGCCTTCAGTCTGAATTTGAGGGTGAAAAACATGCTGCCTTCGCTGTACAGCGAGGCGCCTGAGTTCTATGAGAATATGCGTATCCAGGAGCTGGCGCATAATATGCATCAACTGGTGGAGCACCATAATCTGTCGGATCTGATGTTTCGTGCTTTCGAAGTTTTGCCGGAGATGGTAATGACGCCGTATCACGCCTTTCATAAAGAGTTACATGGCGAAGTGGAGGAGATTGACATTAATGAGATGAGCGGGCGAGTCAGCGCTAATATGATCCTTCCATATCCGCCAGGCGTTCCGCTGGTTATGCCGGGCGAGATGATCACCGAGGCCAGCCTGCCGGTGCTGGAATTTCTGCAAATGCTGTGTGAGACGGGGGCCCACTTTCCTGGGTTTGAAACTGATATTCATGGCGCTTATCGTCAGCCGGATGAAAGTTATACCGTTAAGGTGCTGAAAAATAAATAATCACAGCCTGGGGGGAGGGGGGGCTCTCTCCCCCTGTCTTTTCCTGCCCGCCTGACTTTCTCCCGGTCGCGGCGTTACTACTTGATCGTCGTGGGCGGAGTGGTTAACGTGCCGCTATACCTCTTTAAATCTTCCGGAACATGGACAACTACGGCGATATTTCACTCTCTCCCGCACTGAATCACTGGTCGCACTGGCTGGTGGCCTTTAGCGGCGGCCTTGACTCCACGGTATTGCTGCATCGCCTGGCGCAGCTGCGCGAACATACGGGCGCCCGGCTGCGGGCCATTCACATTCACCACGGCCTTAGCCGTTACGCCGATGACTGGGCGGTACACTGTCGGCAGATTTGCGAACGCTGGAATGTGCCTCTGGAAGTGGTTCGGGTTCAGCTTCAGGATAATGGACAGGGCATTGAAGCTCAGGCACGGGAAGCACGCTACGCCGCTTTTGCTGCGGCCCTGCAGCCAGAAGAGGCGCTGGTTACGGCTCAACACCTGGACGATCAGTGCGAAACGTTATTGCTGGCTTTAAAACGCGGCAGCGGTCCGGCGGGGCTTGCCGCGATGCCGGAAACGCTGGTGTTCGCTGGCGGGGCCATCGTACGTCCGCTGCTGGAAAGTTCGCGAGCGTCGCTTACAGCCTATGCCGAGGCGAATGAGCTGGAATGGATCGAGGATGACAGCAACCAGGACGATCGCTACGATCGTAACTTTCTGCGCCTGCGGGTGCTGCCGCAACTGACGCAGCGCTGGCCTTACTTTTCCCGTACGGTGGCCCGTAGCGCGACGCTGTGCGGCGAGCAGGAACGCCTGATTGATGAGCTGCTGGCGGATGAGCTGGCGGCACTTATCGGCCCGCAGGGCGAGCTTCGCCTGACGCCGCTGGCGGCTATGAGCGATATCCGGCGAGCGGCTATATTACGACGTTGGCTGATTCGCGGCGGCAGTCCGGCGCCTTCCCGCGCTATGCTGATTCGTCTGTGGGATGAGGTGGCCTGCGCCCGGGCAGACGCTGCGCCGCGTCTGCGGCTAGGGGATCTGGACGTTCGTCGTTACCAGGGGGCGCTGTGGAGGGTAAAGTGCCGGGCGCCGCTGGATGATGTGGTGCTGGACTGGAACGACCCCAGCCTGCCCCTGAGGTTACCGGAAGCATTGGGGAGTCTGCATCTGGACGGACAGGGCACGGCGGTGCGAGCGCCCACCGAGGGTGAACGGGTGACGGTTCGCTTTCGGGCTAAAGGAACGGTTCATATTCTGGGGCGTGCCCACGGGCGGCCGATGAAAAAACTGTGGCAGGAGCTGGGGGTTGCTCCCTGGCGGCGTGTTACCTCGCCTCTGCTCTATTACAATGAGTGCCTTATCGCCGCTCCGGGGATTTTCGTGACCCGGGAAGGTGCCCCACAGGGCGAACCATGCTGGCGAATTTTGTGGCAAAAGGAGCAAGAATCATGATTAAACGAACGGGGCTGGCGGCAGCGCTACTGCTGTGTGCGCTGCCCGTGCTGGCTAAAGGCGATGCCAAAGCCGGGGAAGAGAAAGCGGTAATGTGCGTTGCCTGCCATGGGGCTAAAGGAAAGGTATCGGTACCGCTCTATCCTGACCTGGCCGGCCAGAACGAAGCCTACCTGGCTCATGCGCTGCATGCGTACAAAAAGGGGGAGCGTAGTGGCGGGCAGGCGGAGATTATGAAGGCTTACGTCAGTGGCCTTTCTGATGAGGATATTGATAATCTGGCGGCGTACTACGCCAGTATGAAGCCCTGAATGTGAAAGGGCAGCCGTCTGGCTGCCCCTGGGGATATTATTCGCGAATGTAGTTATCGCCTTTAAGTTCCGGATGGCTGAACATATTGATTTCGTCCAGGCGCAGCGCGCGCTCGTCACCACCATTTTCGACAATCAGATACTCGACTTTTTTGCGAATCACCAGGTCGCGGGCGTTAGCCTGGAGTTTCTCTCCGTTTTTTAACTCCAGTGTCAGCAGCAGATAGTGCTGGCAGGCGAGTTCGAGATTCTCATAGTCATCGCAGTTGATGGGTTGATAGGTATCATTCACTGACATAATCGCTCACCAGTAAGTTAGCGGCAGCGTAAGCCGCCTTGTCCCTGACTGAATCCGAAAGCGTCTCGTCGGAAGCCGTGTCATTCAGAACCTTTAATACGCAGCCCAGCGCATCCGGGATGTAACCCAGTTCGCCGCTGGCGATTTCGCTGTAGCGCCGACGTATTAATTCACAATACCTTTCCATATGCCCTCCTTTCCGAGTCTGAAGCCAGACTTTTACCAGGATACATGCTAAGCCTACGAAGATAAACAGGCTTTCGCAAGGTTGCACAATTTCCGGCGACGCGCGCACTGACGGGAAAAATCGGCGGACAACGGCAGAATATTGCGGTGCTTTTCGCTACAATAATGCCAGCAAATTTGGGGGCGCTAATGGCTTTAAAAGCAACGATTTATAAAGCGGCGGTCAATGTCGCCGATCTCGACCGTAACCAGTTTCTGGATGTCAACCTGACGCTTGCCTGTCATCCGTCGGAAACCCAACAGCGCCTGATGTTGCGTCTGTTGGCCTGGATTATGTATGCCGATGAGAGGCTGACCTTTACCCGCGGTCTGTGCGCTGACGACGAACCGGAGCTGTGGTTGCGCAATGACTGCGGCGATATCATTCTTTGGATCGAACTGGGCCTGCCGGATGAGAAGCGCCTGAAGAAGGCCTGCAGTCAGGGGGCGCAGGTGGCGCTGTTCGCCTATAATAGCCGTGCCGCCCAGGTCTGGTGGCAGCAGAACCAGACGCGGCTGGCGGGCTATCGTAATCTGACCATCTGGTATCTGGATGACGAGCAGCTCGCAGCGCTGAGCAGCCTGGCGGCGCGTAATATGACGCTGCAGGCGACATTGCAGGAGGGAACTCTCTGGCTTTCTGACGCTCAAAACCATCTGGAGCTGAAGCCAGTGTCGTGGCTGCAGCGATGATTGAGATATCCCGACGCGTGGCCATCCCCGATGATGAGATAGCCCTGAGCGCGATTCGTGCCCAGGGGGCGGGTGGTCAACATGTAAATAAAGCTTCAACGGCGGTGCATCTGCGTTTTGACATTAGCGCATCCAGCCTGCCGGAAGAGTATAAGGCGCGAATGCTGGCCGTCAGCCATCATCTGATCACCGCCGAAGGCGTAGTGGTGATTAAAGCGCAGGAATATCGTAGTCAGGAGATGAACCGGGAGGCCGCCATCGCACGGCTGGTGGCGCTGATTCAGGAACTGAATGCGCCGCGAAAAACCCGCAGGCCCACCCGGCCGACGCGTGCTTCAAAGCAGCGTCGGCTGGCGGCGAAGTCGCAGAAGTCGGCGACTAAATCGCTGCGTGGCCGGGTTCGTCGTATGCCGGAGTAATGAACGCTAAATTGAATGACAGGATAAGCCGGTGAAAAAGTTAATTTTTTCTGCAGTTGCAGTTTGTACATTATTGTCGCTATTTGGATGTAACAACCCTTCTGACGGCGTCAGGGGCGCGCCGGAAACCCAGACTGCCGAACTGAAACCCATGCAGCAGAGCTTCCGCGGCGTGTTGCCCTGCGCCGACTGCGAGGGTATAGAAACCTCTCTGTTCCTGGAAAAGGACGGAACCTGGGTGATGAATGAACGCGGTATCGGGGCGAAAAAGCCTGATATTTTCGCATCCTGGGGTACCTGGGCGCGGACTGCCGATAAGCTGGTGCTGACCGATGCCAGTGGCGAGAAGCGTTATTTCCGCCCTGATGGCGATGGTCTGGAGATGCTGGATCGGGAAGGTAATCCTATTGAGTCGACGCTGAACTATCGGTTGGATCCGGTGCAGAGCCAGCTTCCCAAAACCCCGATGGCGATGAAAGGCAAATATAAGTATATGGCCGATGCCGCCGTCTTCACCGATTGCGCGACCGGACGCACCTTCATCTTCGACAATAATGTGCAGATGGAGCGGGCCTATAGCCAGGTGCGCGATCGGGACATGCAACCGGTGTTGGTAAGGCTGGAAGCGCACTTTACGCTGACGCCGAATCCGGACAGCGGTGAGATGCAGATGACGGTGGTTCCTGACAGCGACGGTCGCTTTGCTCCAGGCAAGGATTGTAACGACTAATGCGATAGGCAGGTGGCGATGCTCGCCACCTGCATTTGCTGTTTTAGTGCCACAGTCGCGCCATTTTACGTGCTTTAAGGTAAACCCCCTGCTTCAGGTGCCCGACGTAATTAAGTGGCCGTTCCGGTGCCATCGATGCGACGTCACCATCACGCATATGCATCAGATCGGCCGGACTCACCCAGCCCGCGGCCATGGTGGTGAGCGGATGGCCCGCCGCGGCATAGGCGGCTAATACAAATTCGGAACAGAAATAGCTATCCTGCGTGCGGCCATCGGGCGTACTGAGCTGAGCGCTGGCTAACCCCTGAACGCACTGCTGGCGAAACTCGCGGGAAAAGGGGTTCAGCGAACAGAGCTGTCTGGTGAGCATAAAGGGAACCATTTCGACGATTCCGCCGTAATTATAGCGGCTGCCTTCTTTGTCCCGGGCAAAGCGGGTGATTGCCTCCGCCTGTGACAGGGTTAGGTCGGGCAGGCGTAACGCAAAAAGCTTGTCGCTATGTTTCAGCACGTCCTGAAGTGGCGCTAACTGTACGCCGTCACCGACGGCCTCTGCGACCATGCCGTCGCCAATATAGATGGCGACGTGGCTGACCGAAGAGGTACTGAACAGCCGAATCCCCAAAGAAGTCAGCCCCAGACTGGAAGAGAACAGGACATCGCCAGCGCGCAACTGTTCAGGTGTGATATCTCGCAGGCTGTTGCCGGGGGCAGAACTCTGGCGCTGTATTTTTATGGCCATGCGCTGTTTTTCAGATGCAGGAGAGATATCCAGGGTACAGCCAGCAAGCAGCGATATACACAACAGGGCGGGGAGCTTTGGCGCCATCAGACACTCCATTGTCATTGCGAAGATAAAAAAACGCCCCGCATCCAGCGGGGCGTGAGTGGCTTATCCGGTGATTTTTTCCATCAGGAATTCGAGAATATCATCGGTCTTTATCAGCTCTTTCTCACCGGCGCGGCGGTATTTATATTCCACGTCATCGTTGTCCAGATTGCGATCGCCGATAACGACAGTATGCGGAATACCAATAAGCTCCATATCGGCAAACATCACGCCAGGGCGCTCTTTGCGGTCGTCCAGCAGCACGTCCACACCGCGAGCGCGCAGTTCGCTGTAGAGACGCTCAGCCAGATCTTTCACTCGGAACGACTTATGCATATTCATCGGCAGAATGGCGACCTGGAACGGGGCAAGCGCTTCCGGCCAGACGATACCGCGTTCGTCATGGTTCTGCTCAATGGCGGCAGCCACTACGCGGGTGACGCCAATGCCGTAGCAGCCCATGGTCAGAATCTGGTTGCGGCCGTCTTCGCCCTGAACGTTGGCTTTCATCGCTTCGGAGTATTTAGTGCCGAGCTGGAAGATGTGGCCCACTTCGATGCCGCGGCGGATCTGCAGGGTGCCTTTACCGTCCGGACTGGGATCGCCTTCCACAACGTTGCGGATATCGGCGACGTCCGGTAGCGCCACATCGCGCTCCCAGTTGATGCCGAGATAGTGCTTACCGTCGATGTTGGCGCCAGCGGCGAAGTCGCTCATGGCGGCCACGCTGCGGTCAACCACTACCGGCAGCGGCATTTTTACCGGCCCCAGAGAGCCGGGCCCTGCGTTAATGGCTTCGCGAATCTCTTCTTCCGTTGCGAAAGTAAGAGGAGCGGCGACCTGCGGCAGTTTTTCGGCTTTCACTTCGTTAAGCTGGTGATCGCCGCGTACCAGTAATGCGACCAGCGGATAGGCGGAACCTTCTTCCGCTTTCACCAGCAGCGTCTTCACGGTTTTTTCGACAGGCAGATTGAACTGCTCGACCAGGTCGGCGATGGTTTTTGCGTTCGGGGTATCAACCAGCTCCATCTCCTGGGTGGGGGCTGCACGTTCGGTTGCCGGTGCGACGGCTTCGGCCAGTTCAATGTTGGCGGCAAACTCGGAGTCGGTAGAGAAGACAATATCGTCTTCGCCGCTCTGGGCCAGTACCTGGAACTCGTGGGAGGCGCTGCCGCCAATTGAGCCGGTGTCTGCCTGTACGGCGCGGAAATCCAGACCCATGCGGGTAAAGATTTTGCTGTAGGCGGTGTACATTGCGTCATAGGTCTCCTGCAGGGAGGCCTGAGTCGTATGGAAGGAGTAGGCATCCTTCATCAGGAACTCACGCGAACGCATGACGCCAAAGCGCGGGCGCACTTCGTCACGGAACTTGGTCTGGATCTGGAAGAAGTTGAGCGGCAGCTGCTTATAGGAGCTCAGCTCGTTGCGGATCAAATCGGTAATGACCTCTTCATGGGTCGGGCCGAGTACGAACGGACGATCGCCACGATCGACGAAGCGCAAAAGTTCCGGACCATACTGCTCCCAGCGACCGCTTTCCTGCCACAGGTCAGCTGGTTGAACCACTGGCATGGACACCTCAATGGCACCGGCGTTATTCATCTCTTCACGCACGATGTTTTCGACTTTTTTCAGGACGCGCAGGCCGGTCGGCAGCCAGGTATATAACCCGGAGGCCAGCTTGCGGATCATCCCGGCGCGCAGCATCAGCTGATGGCTGATAACTTCGGCGTCGGCGGGTGTCTCCTTCAGAGTGGAGAGCAGATATTGGCTAGTACGCATGTTTGTAATGGTTCCATTTGAACGATCTAACGCAGGCCCCGGAAAGGGCCAGTCGGAAAAAGTGGCTTAGTGTACCAGTGTGGCAGAGTTGCCAAAAGAGAGAGAGTGGAAATTCAACGATTCGTCACTCCTCATCTTTATGTTATGCATTTTCACTACTATTCGGCGCTTTCTTGCCGGGGTTCCAGGGCAAAAACTTCGGCACCCTGTTCGGTTACGCGCCAGCGCACGTTGAAGTCCAGTAGCCAGACGGCATACTCACGGCCAGCTTCCTCGCTTTTTCTATAGGCCGGGCGCGGATCCTGAGCCAGCACTTCGCTGATAAAACGCGCAAGTTGTGGATAGCGCCGTGACGCCCGCTCCAGCTGTCGCTGTACTTCTGGTGTAAAACTCACCGCCATCTCGGCAACGGGCGCCTCGCCCGCATAGCCCGCCTGAGCATGGGTAAGCGCTTCGGCGAAAGGCAGGTAGGGTTTAATATCCACCACTGGCGTGCCGTCCACCAGATCCAGACTGCCCAGTTTAAGTATCAGACGATCGCGCTGGCTTTCTATGCCTTTTAGCTCAACCAGCGACATACCGACGGGGTTTGGGCGAAAGGTGGAGCGGGTGGCGAATACCCCCATTCGCGTATTGCCGCCCAGCCGCGGTGGACGTACCGTCGGACGCCATCCGCTGCCCATGGTCTGGTGAAATACAAACAGAATCCACAGATGGCTGAAGCCTTCCAGGCCGCGAACGGCCTCTGGCTGATGCCAGGGGGGTAGCAAATGAAGTTCGCCGCCGCCGCTTTTTACCAGTCCTGGCTGACGGGGGACGGCAAACTTCTCTTTATAGGGGGAGCGGATAACGCCGATTTGTTCAAAACTGAACGAGGTCATTTGGCATTAACTTTCAGCGCCGAACCGACGCAAACTGCCTGCCGATAGCAACCCGGCGCACCGCTGGTTACTTCGCACTTGTGCAACAAAACGGCGTTAGCCTTCATTTTGGATGCATTAATCTGCATGCGTTTACGGGCGGTAGGAATATTCGGCGGTGAGTCCTGGTTGCTCATCTGGCAAGAGTCACCGCTGACTTCACCCAGATCCCGGAACGGTTTCCCGACCAGCTCTTCAGCATCGGTGTAAATCTTGACCGGCGTCGTCCGCGTAATTTTCGGTCGCGACGGTTCTTTTTTCGGCGCTATTGCTGTGCTTTGAGTGGGTTCGACAGGAGATCTGCTTAGTATGGAACAGCCGCTTAGCATGAGTGCTAATAAACAGATCGGTAAAGCACGCATAATTTTTCCTCAATAAATAAATCGAAATGGGCTTTATTGAAGCAAGCTCTTGTTAAAATAACAAGACGGGCCTGAGCCCGTCTTTTCATTTTTACCAAAAAAGTGGCAACCGGATATTACCAGCCTTTCACTGCGCCGCCGTTGAAGATTTTATTCGCGGCTTCAGAGACTTCGTCGGACTGGAACGCCTGAACAAATTTCTTCACGTTTTCAGCGTCTTTATTGTCTTCGCGCGCCACAATCAGATTCACGTACGGTGAGTCTTTATCTTCAACGAAGATACCGTCTTTGGCTGGCGTCAGGCCAATCTGACTGGCATAAGTGGTATTGATAATCGCCAGCGCGATGCGAGCGTCATCCAGTGAACGCGGCAACTGTGGGGCTTCCAGCTCAAGCAGCTTCAAATTTTTCGGATTTTCGGTCACGTCCAGTACGGTCGGCATCAGGCCAACGCCGTCTTTTAGTTTGATAAGCCCCACTTTCTGTAACAGCAGCAGGGAGCGACCGAGGTTGGTCGGATCGTTAGGCAGCGCGACCTGGGCACCTGGCTGTAGTTCGTCCAGCGACTTAATTTTTTTGGAATAGCCGGCGATGGGGTAAACGAAGGTTTTGCCGACCGGAACCAGCTTATAACCGCGATCTTTAATCTGCTGATCCAGATACGGTTTGTGCTGGAAAGCGTTAACGTCGATATCGCCTTTGCTCAATGCTTCATTAGGCAGAACGTAGTCGTTAAACGTGACCAGCTCAACGTCCAGACCATATTTCTCTTTCGCGACCTTCTGAGCGACTTCAGAAACTTTCTGCTCAGCGCCGACAATCACACCGACCTTAATATGGTTCGGATCTTTCTCTTCCTGGCCGCAGCCTGCCAGAGCCAGGGCGCCGACCAGGGCGCCAATTGCTGCAACGGTCTTAAATTTGAGAGACATATCTCTTCCTTACGTAAATGTGATAGTGCGTTATTTGCGTGTTACAGCGCGGACGATGCGATCGCCACCGAACTGGATCAAGTAGACCAGAACGACCAGCAGAACCAGTACCGTATTCATCACGGTGGCGTCATAACCAATATAGCCGTACTGGTAGCCTATCTGTCCCAGACCGCCGGCGCCGACGGCGCCGCCCATGGCGGAGTAGCCGACCAGGGTGATCAGTGTGATGGTGGCCGCGTTCACCAGGCCCGGCAGCGCTTCCGGCAGCAGAACCTTGCGAATAATTTGCATTGGTGTGGCGCCCATGGCGCGCGAAGCCTCAATCAGGCCCGATGGAATTTCCAGCAGCGCGTTTTCCACCATTCGGGCGATAAAGGGCGCGGCACCGACGGTCAACGGAACGATGGCGGCCTGCAGCCCGATGGAGGTTCCGACGATCACGCGGGTAAAGGGGATCATCCACACCAGCAGGATAATAAAGGGGATGGAGCGGAAGATGTTAACCAGCGCCGAAACAACGCGGTACAGATTCGCGCTTTCCATAATTTGTCCCGGGCGGGTGACATAAAGCAGTACACCAACCGGAAGACCAATTACAAAACCGAAGAAACCGGAGACAAAGGTCATCATCAGGGTCTCCCACACCCCGCGACCCAGGAGCCACATCATTGCTTCAGACATAACCCAGTACCTCCACTTTCACATGCTGCTGCGTGAGCCAGTCAATCGCTGCCTCGGTATCTTTCTGTTCGCCGTGCATTTCAGTCAGCATAATGCCGAATTTCACGCCACCGGCGTAATCCATCTGGGCGCTAATAATGTTGTTATTCACATTAAAGCGGCGTGCCGTTTCTGAAAGCAGCGGCGCGTTGACCGACTGGCCGGTAAATTCCAGTCGCAGCAGGGGAACGGTATCCGTGCCCGCTTTATCGCTCAGGCGCTGAGCGTAGTCCTCGGGGATATCCAGATGCAGGGTGGACTGGATAAACTGTTGAGCCAGCGGTGTTTTAGGGTGGGAGAACACTTCACCCACGGTATCCTGTTCTATCAATTCGCCGTTGCTAATCACCGCCACGCAGTCGCAGATGCGCTTAACTACATCCATTTCGTGGGTGATTAACAGAATGGTCAGGCCCAGACGGCGGTTAATGTCTTTCAGCAGTTCCAGAATCGAACGGGTGGTGGCCGGATCGAGAGCGCTGGTGGCCTCGTCACACAGCAGCACCTTTGGATTGCTGGCCAGTGCGCGGGCGATGGCCACGCGCTGCTTCTGACCGCCTGACAGGTTGGCCGGGTAGGCATCCTGTTTTTCGCTCAGGCCGACCAGATCAAGCAGCTCTGTCACGCGGCGTTTGATTTCGTCGCGCGGAGTATTATCCAGCTCCAGCGGCAGCGCGACGTTACCGAAAACGGTACGGGAAGAGAGCAGGTTGAAGTGCTGAAAGATCATACCAATCTGACGACGCGCTCGGGTTAACTGGGCGGCGCTCATGGCGGTCAGATCCTGGCCGTCGACCAGAACGGTTCCCTGGGTGGGGCGCTCCAGCAGGTTAACGCAGCGGATGAGCGTGCTTTTACCTGCGCCGGATGAGCCTATCACCCCATAAATTTGTCCGGCAGGCACATGCAGGCTAACGTCTTTCAGCGCCTGGATGGTGCGATTCCCCTGCTGGAACACTTTGGTGATATTGGAAAGTTTAATCATCAGATTATTTATTATCTTATATAAGTAAGCCGTGGCATTTTCTGCTGCCGTGTACGGGGATGACCGTATTGGAGATGGATGTTAAGGCATCCAGACGTCTAAATCAATCAATGTCTGATTCGCCATTAGCGTTCGGCAGGGATATGATGTGCGCCAGTTATTATCAGCGATCACAGGAGTATTCGGTGGCCAAAAACGTCCCCGCCATTTTTCTCGATCGTGACGGCACTATCAATGTCGATCACGGCTATGTCCATGAGATAGACCAGTTTCAGTTTATCGATGGCGTTATCGACGCCATGCGCGAGCTGAAAGCTATGGGGTTCGCGCTGGTTCTGGTCACTAACCAGTCGGGGATCGCGCGCGGCATTTTCAGCGAGGCGCAGTTTGAACAACTGACGGAGTGGATGGACTGGTCGCTGGCGGATCGCGGCGTCGATCTCGACGGCATCTATTACTGCCCGCATCATCCGGACGGAAAAGTAGACGCGTTCCGCCAGCAGTGTGATTGCCGCAAGCCGCAGCCGGGGATGTTGATATCGGCACGTGATTTTCTTCATATCGATATGGCTTCTTCTTATATGGTGGGGGATAAGCAGGAAGATATGCTGGCTGCTGCCGCTGCAGGCGTAGGCAATAAGGTGCTGGTTCGTACCGGCAAGCCGGTGACGGCGGATGCCGAGGCGGCTGCGGATTGGGTGATTGATTCTCTGGCCGCGCTGCCCGAATTGATCAAAAGGCGCTAAAATCACCTTTATGCGCGAAAACTGAGCGGTTGAGAGTTTTTTCTGTTTTAGCGCTTGCTATCCCGCGGCGGCTCCCTATAATGCGCCTCCATCGACACGGCGCAGCGGCAACGCGACGCGGTGATTCGAAGGGAAAAGCCTGAAAATTTA
>NZ_JAZHEE010000016.1:0-90897 GCF_036620675.1 Rosenbergiella sp. YN46 | reverse complement strand
TCCGGAAACGAGTGAGCGTTTCCGGATTCTTACACAACTATTGGATCGATCAACCGATCCTTAACTGATCGGCATTACGGCCTCAGTGGCCGGCGTTTTTTTTAGCTACGCCAGAAGGTGCGCGACAGCAGAATCAGTACCGGGTAAATCTCCAGACGCCCCAACAGCATAGCGGCGCACATCAGGTACTTGGCCGGATCGTTCAGGGCGCCGAATCCCGCCGCGGTTTCGCCGAAGCCCAGTCCCATATTGTTGATACAGGCGGCGACGGTGGCGAAGGCGGTCAGCAGATCGTAGCCCAGCAGGTTCAGCAGAATGATAAACAGGCAGGTACACAGGGCGTAAAGGAAAAAGAAGCTCCAGACGCTGCGCAGCACCCGATCGCTGACCGGATGGCCGCCGATACGCACGCTAATCAACGCCCGGGGATGCGCTAGCTGGTGAATTTCCTGGCGGCTTTGCTTAAACAGTACCAGGAAGCGCAGCGCCTTAATACCGCCGCAGGTGGAGCCGACGCAGCCGCCAAAGAAGCTGCTTAACAGCAGTAACACAATGATATGTACCGGCCAGTCGGCATAGTCGCCGGTGGCCAGACCGTTATCGGTAATCATTGAACTGGTCAGAAAGAAGGCGTGTACAAAAGATTCCGGCAGGTCATACAGGCCAGCGCGCCAGGCCTCCAGAGTGACTACCGCTACCACTATCGCCACCACCAGCAGAAAGAAGCGCAGCTCGGCATTATGCATAAAGGGCTTCAGGCTACGACGGCTGAGCACCACGAACCAGAGTGCGAAGTTGATGGCCGACAGCAGCGAAAAAACGCCCGCAACGGCTTCCACTGCCAGACTGTCGGCATGGCCCAGACTCTCATTCCAGGTGGAGAATCCCCCCAGCGATACGGTAGAGATGCCGTGGCACAGCGCGTCAAAGCCGGGCATTCCGGCGACCCAGAAGGCGAAGGAGCAGGCGGCGCCCAGCAGCAGATAGGTCAGCCATAGCTGCTTTGCGGTATCCGCCAGCCTCGGCGTCAGGCGCTCTTCTTTAAACGGGCCGGGCATCTCCGACTGATACAGCTTCATCCCCCCGATCCCCAGCAGCGGCAGCACCGCTACTGCCAGTACGATTACGCCCAGACCGCCCACGTAGTTAAGCTGCGCCCGGTAGTAAAGAATCGAGCGCGGCAGTCCCGAGACTTCACTCAGCACCGACGCGCCTGTGGTGGTGATCCCCGAAATCCCCTCAAACAGCGCATCCACCGTCCGTAGTTGCAGTTCGTCGCTCAGCCATAGCGGCAGGGCGCTGATAAGAGAAAATAACAGCCAGAACAGCACGATAATCAGAAAGCCGTCGCGGGTTTTGAGCTGAACGCTGCTGGTTCGCGTCATGGCCCAGCTACCAGCCCCCAGGGTGGCGAAGACGGCAAAGGTGATCAGAAAGGCGAACAGGCTACGCTCTTTGTTGATCAGTGCGACAAAGGCAGGCGGCAGCATGGTCAGACTGTAGAGAAAGACCAGAAAGCCGCACAGATGGATGACTATCCGGATGCGGGATGGGGGTGATGAAACGGATTCGGCGCTGGCGTACAAACCTGTTGTCCTCATGACTCCCCCGCCCGGGGGAGATCGTTCACATAAACGCGGCTAAAGATATCACAAGCGGTACGCCATATCCTGAAATCGTGTTTTCAGATTGCTTCAAGATTCAGGCCGCGGGTCTTCGGCCCGAACACTCCCACCGACAGCATCACCATCAGCATACTGAGCACGATAAAGACTATTACTCCGCCTGTGCCGCTGTATTGCAGGATAAGACCAATCAGAATGCTGGTAAACGCGGTGGATAAGCGGCTGAAAGAGTAACAGAAGCCAACGCCTCTGGCCCGGATATGAGTGGGAAAGACTTCGGCCTGGTAGGCATGATAGCTAATGGTCAGCCAGGCGTTGGACCAGGTTATCATAAAGCCGCACAGAATCAGCAGTAGCGGTTGATTCTGGAGCGCGAACAGGGTACCAAACACCACCGTGGTCAGAGAGGAGAAGACTATCTGCCACTTGTTCTCCATGCGGTGAGCGTAACGGCTGCAAATCAGACAGCCGATCGGGTATGCCAGGGTGATAAAGAAAGCGTAGAGCAGGCTGTGGGTGATACTGGCGCCCTGACCCGAAAGCAGCGCCGGCAGCCAGTTGCCGAAACCGAAGAAACCGATAGCCTGGAAAAAGTTCATCACGCACAGCATCAGGGTGCGGCGACGGTAGTCCGGCGACCACAGCTCCCGGAAGCTGCCGCGACCAGCGGCAGCGGACGAGATATCGCCGGCATCGAAGCGGGCGGCTGGCTGAAGACCGCAGCGTCGTTCCATATCGCACATCACCCGGTGAGCTTCATCACTGCGCCCGTGGCGCACCAGCCAGCGCGCTGATTCCGGAAGGTTCTTGCGCACCAGCCAGATAACCAGTGAACAGACGGCGCCAATAATCACCACCAGCCGCCAGCCGCTAATGCCGAAGTAGCTGTGAGGCACCAGCCACCAGGAGAGCAGCGCTACCGTGGGCACCGACAGAAATTGAATAAAGAAGGCGAAGGAGAACGCCCTGTTGCGCAGCGGCGCCGGTACCCATTCGCTCAGGTAGGTATCGATAGTCACAAGTTCGATTCCCAGGCCAATGCCGACCATAAAGCGGCACAGGATGACTCCTTCTGCGGTAGTTTGACAGGCCATCAGCAGGGAAAACACGCCATACCAGGCCAGCGCGAACATAAAGGTCAGGCGACGGCCGAAACGGTCAGCCTGGGGCGCCAGCAGGCTGGCGCCGATAAACAGTCCCAGAAAGGTCACTGAGGCGAATGCCGCCTGGTCGGCTACGCCGAACAGGCCATCGCTGCCGGTATGAAAGATGCCGTCGGCAACCAGACCGGTGCTGATCCAGGCGGTCTGGAACAGGTCGTAGAGTTCGAAAAAACCGCCCAGCGACAGCAGTACGATAAAGCTCCACAGGCCGCGGGAGGAGGGCAGCGCATTGATGCGCCCCGCAATATCACGTCCGGGTTCGGCATCAGGCGCTGTCGCATCGAAGGGTAAAGTGCGGGATTGCATGTTACTGTTATCCTCTGATAATTATTGTGTTTGCCCGTCAATGTTAATTTAATGTAAATGGAGTTAAATATTTAAATCATTAGCTGGCAGCGAAAATTCAGCGTAAAAACAGGGGCAGTGGCGTACCGTTAGTGAAAGATATCGGATAGTACGCTTTGGGCTTAGACGGCTGGAGGTGTCAGCCCGGAGAATTCTTCTATCCTTTAACGTATTCCGTTCCTTAATTGCCTCCTTACACCGGGCAGGAAACCGGAGCCTTATGAAAAAGAGTTTATTGTGTTTTGCCATCATGTTGACGGCCTGGAGCGCGTGGGGAGAGTCGCAGGTGCAGCCTTTCCGCCCGGCGATGGCGAGTTTGTCTAATGAGCTGGAGTTCGATGCGCTGCGCGGCAACGTAAAAAGCTTTGAGCAGGCGCTGTACGGCGGCAGCGATAAACCGCTGATGGTGGCGAAAGGCGTTTTTGATTCCAGCGGGTGCCTTAAGGAGTATGAGCGGGAGGACCGAACCCGCGGTGAGTCAATGAAGCTGGTGCGGGCTGATAACAGCAACACCCTGGTATCAGTGCGTGACAAGCGCAATACCATCGTACTTAACGACAAATGCCAGATTGTGGAAACCACCAACAGCGATCCGGCTCGCAAGCGCTATATTTACGACAAGGGTTTTCTGGTGAAGGTGAAGGATGCTAAAGACGCCTGGGTTTATCGGGAGTACTTCTATACTCGGGAAGGCATGCCTAAAAGTATTGTGTTCTACAGTGAGCAGAGCGATGTACTGCTAATCACGGAGCCGAAACGCAAGCTGGACGAACCCTGGGACTTCATTACTCAGGGGTTGAGTAACGGCATGCCGTTCTACCAGGCGCTGAAAAAGTGCCGCTACGATAAAATGGCCAACCCCCTGGTCTGTGATTACGCCGTTAACACCCTGACCGACGGCGGCGAAAAGAAAGAGCAGCAGCAGATTCGCTACCACACCACCTATTACTGACTTCCCGCTTGCCTGAATGCGGAGCCTCTGCCAGAGTATCGGCTTCGCAGGGGAGGGAATAATGGTCGTGCAATCAACGCGCTGGCTGGCGCTCAGTTACTTTACCTACTTTTTTAGCTACGGTGTCTTTCTGCCGTTCTGGAGCGTCTGGCTCAAGGGCAGTGGTCTGACGCCGGAAACCATTGGTCTGTTGCTTGGCGCCGGGCTGGTGGCGCGTTTTCTGGGGAGCCTGCTTTTGGCGCCGCGGGTGCGGGATCCTGGAAGGCTGGTGCAGGCGCTGCGTCTGCTGGCGCTGGTGGCGCTGATCTTCACGGTGGGCTTCTGGTTGGGTAACGCCGCGCTCTGGCTGTTGCTGGTGATGGTGGGTTTTAACTTCTTTTTCTCTCCGCTGGTGCCGCTGACCGATGCGCTGGCCAATACCTGGCAGCGTCAGATCACTATGGATTACGGCCGGGTTCGGGTATGGGGATCGCTGGCTTTTGTGATTGGCTCGGCCCTGACCGGCAAGCTGGTCAGCCTCTACGGTCACCAGGCGATCCTGATGGTGCTGACGCTGGGGGTTATCACCATGCTGAGCGGGATGCTGCTGCGGCCTTCTGTGGCGCCGGAAGGCGACGCCCGCGGTGCGGAGCATGCCGGCTGGCAGGCCTGGCGTCGGCTGTTACAGGAAAACTGGCGCTTTCTGGGCTGCGTGACGCTGCTGCAGGGGGCTCATGCCGCCTACTATGGCTTTAGCGCCCTGTACTGGCAGAGTGTGGGCTACTCGTCGAGCGTGGTGGGCTACCTCTGGTCGCTGGGCGTGGTGGCGGAAATTCTGGTTTTCACTTTCAGTAACCGGTTGTTCCGGCGCTGGAGCGCCCGGGATCTGCTACTGCTTTCCGCGCTGTCAGGCGTGGTGCGCTGGGGGCTGATGGGCTGGACCACCGAACTGCCGTGGATGATTGTGATGCAGATTCTGCACTGCGGCACCTTTACGGTCTGCCATCTGGCGGCGATTCGCTATATTTCGGCGCATCGCGGCGCTCAGGCGATTCGCCTGCAGGCGCTCTATTCGGCGGTGGCGCTGGGGGGCAGCATCGCGCTGATGACGATGGTTTCCGGTTTTCTCTATCAGCATCTGGGGGCCGGGCTGTTCTGGGTGATGGCGCTGGTGGCGCTGCCGGCTTTGATATTGCGGCCTTCCGTGGCGGCAAGGGATTAGCCTTCCAGTATTTCCCGAATATGCAGCTGCTGGCGCTCGCCCAGTGGCCCTTCGCTGTGGATAAGCGGTGGCGAAACCAGCGGCAGTGGCGTGGCGTAAGGGGTAATGATGACCGCCACCCCTTTGGGAACTCCCGTTTCCTGAAAATCGGTTAACGACTGGTGGCGGATGGCGATAGGCAGCAGCGTTAGTTCACGTAGCTGCTGCTCTATCTGCGCTTCCAGCGACGGATTTTCGCCGGTCACGATCAACACCTGTCGTTCATGAAGATCTTTGGGTTGTATTAACCAGGCGCCGAAAATGACCGCCACCAGCCCCGCCTCATCATCGGAAAAACGCACGCCGTAGCGATTTTCGAACGGAATTAGCGCTTCGCGGGTGGTGCGCATCAGTTTTGGGTAAAGCGTCGCCACATCCCGGGTCACCGGGCTGGATACCATGATATCGAACAGCGAGCGATCCAGCGCCTGGGCCAGATGAATATAAAGCTGAGTGCTCAAGCCTTTTTCGTCGCTAAAATCGCGCCCGGACAGCTCGCGAAAACAGGCGATAAGATCGGCGATGGCGCGCTTAAGCCGCCGGTCCTGGCGCTGGCTGTCGTTACGCGGATCCGGAGTGCGCAGCAGCATAAACAGCACCGCCAGGAACAGGCGTTCGTTTTCATGGGGGGAGTGCGGTGTGCGCCGGTCCCAGTGGCGTACAATCTCTTTCGCCGCCAGCGCTTCGGCGCGGGTCTGGGCCCAGCGCCGCTGGCTGTCGCTGAACTGGGGTATATGGCCCTGCTGATGCTGGGTCAGGCAGAATTGCAGATACAGGTTCAGGAACTGGCTGTCGACCGGGGTGAACTGGCGTTTCAGACGACGCGAGCAGAGGTTGACCAGGGCCTGAAGGTTAGTATCGTCATAGAGTGCGCGCGAAATCCCCTGCTGACGCAATTCCTGTTTCAGGGAGGGGGCGAACTGATGCCGGACGAAATCCGGGCACAGGCGTAGTCCCCGACGCAGCCAGTGGAGCAGGCAAAGCCGGCGATCCAGTGCGGTGCCTTCAATCCGGTAGCTACCGTCGGGCTGAGTCAGGATATTAAGCCGGTAATTTTCCCGCAGTTCATGGCGGGCGTCGGCGATATCCTGGTGAACGACGGCTTCATCCACCCCGTTGAGGTGTGCGATGAGCTGGGGCGTCACCGTCTGTCCCGGAAGACAGAGCATCAAAAGCAGGTGGCAGCGGCGTTGCGGATCGGAAAGCACAGAAGGTGGCGGGTGAAGCGTTGTCATCATCCGGTGTTCCCGTTAGTCGTGTTCAGATCCAAGGATAGTCGAAGTTTTATGCTCCGTTTTGTCTGTCAGACATTTTTCAACAGGTTGTTTCGCCTGGCTCACAGTATTATTCGCTGACGAACGGTGGATATTATTAAATCAGGAGGTTGCTGTACGCGGGGAGGCCATACCGGCGGCGGGAATGGTGATGTGGCTGGCGGTGACTCAGCCGGTGGGGTGAGGGCTCCGCCCCTTCTGAACCGGGGCGGAGCACGGGCATCAGCGCTTAAGCGCTTCGCTCAGTTCGTCGCGTACGCAGGCGAGCAGGGATTTCACGACTCGCGGGTTACCGGCCACGATGTTGCCGCTGGTCAGGTAGTTATGACCACCGACGAAATCGCATACCAGCCCCCCTGCTTCTCGTACCAGTAATTCACCGGCAGCGAAGTCCCAGGGCTTCAGGCCAATCTCAAAGAAACCGTCGACGCGGCCGGCGGCGACATAGCTCAGATCCAGCGCGGCGGAGCCGGTACGGCGGAAGTCGGCGCACTGGGTAAACAGGCTGGAAACCATGTTGATATAGGCGGTGGCGTGCTGTTTGGCTTTGAACGGGAAGCCGGTAGCCAGAATAGTACCGTCCAGATCGCGGGCGTTGCTGCCGCGCAGGCGATAGCCATTTAGTTGGGCGCCCTGACCGCGAACCGCGCTGAACAGTTCGTTACGCATCGGATCGTAAACCACGGCCACTTCGGTACGGCCCTTAACGCGCACGGCAATAGAGACCGAAAAGTGCGGCAGGCGTTTAATGAAGTTGGTAGTGCCATCCAGAGGATCGATAACCCACTGTACATCCTGGTCGCTGCCCGCCAGTTCACCGGCTTCTTCAGTAATGATGGAGTGCTGGGGATAAGACTTGCGGATAGTCTCGATGATAACGCGTTCGGCTTCTTTGTCGACGTTGGTGACAAAATCGTTGCTGCCTTTCTGGCTGGCTTCCACCGCGTCCGGCGTTTCATAGCTTTTAGCAATAAAATTACCGGCCTTGCGCGCTGCGCGCACGGCGATGTTGAGCATCGGATGCATGGGTTACTCTCACTGGATGTTAAAGAACGGGAAAACGGCCGGAGTATAGCAGAGGATTCGGAATATGTCTTCGCTTTATGGTAGGATCTGCCGCAAAACCTGATAAATAGTCCAGAGGCATATGCTGCAGAATATTCGAATCGTGCTGGTGGAGACCTCTCACACCGGCAATATGGGCTCGGTCGCCCGCGCGATGAAAACGATGGGGCTCACCAGTCTCTGGCTGGTCAACCCACTGGTGAAGCCGGATTCCCAGGCGATTGCGCTGGCGGCTGGCGCCAGCGATGTGATTGGCGATGCGCACATCGTCGATAGCCTGGACGAAGCCCTGAGCGGCTGTAGCCTGGTAGTGGGCACCAGCGCCCGTTCCCGGACGCTTCCGTGGCCAATGCTCGATCCCCGCGAATGCGGGGTGAAAAGCGTTGAAGAGGCGCAGCACGCGCCGGTAGCGCTGGTCTTTGGCCGTGAGCGCGTCGGTCTGACCAACGATGAACTGCAGAAGTGCCACTACCATGTGGCCATTCCCGCGAATCCGGAATACAGCTCCCTGAACCTCGCGATGGCGGTGCAGGTTATTGCCTACGAGGTGCGTATGGCGGCGCTGGCCGCAGCGGAGCAGGCTGCGCCGGAACAGAACGATGAAACGCCTTATCCGCTGGTGGAAGATCTGGAGCGTTTTTACGGTCACCTGGAACAGGTACTGCTGGGAACCGGCTTTATTCGCGCCAGCCATCCGGGCCAGGTGATGAATAAGCTGCGCCGGCTGTTTACCCGAGCCCGCCCGGAAAGCCAGGAGCTGAACATCCTGCGCGGGATTCTCTCTTCGGTGGAAGAGGTGAATAAAGGGAAGTCGCAAAATCAGAAATAGTTGAGTGTTTTACCCGGGTAAATAGTTGACCAAATTACTCAGGAATGTCAGACTTGTGCCGCTATGTAAAAACTATATCTATGGTAATCCCCCGGGTCGAGGGGCATTTTTGAGGTTAAGTAAGACATGAGACTGACATCAAAAGGGCGCTATGCCGTGACCGCAATGCTGGACGTTGCACTCAACTCCGAAGCGGGCCCGGTACCGTTGGCTGACATTTCTGAGCGGCAGGGAATCTCGCTCTCATACCTGGAGCAGTTGTTCTCCCGCCTGCGTAAGAATGGTCTGGTGGCCAGCGTGCGTGGACCGGGGGGCGGTTACCTGCTAGGTAAAGAGGCCGGCAGTATCGCGGTGGGCGAAGTGATCAGCGCCGTTGACGAATCCGTCGACGCGACGCGTTGCCAGGGCAAGGGTGGCTGTCAGGGTGGCGATAAGTGCCTGACGCACGCGCTGTGGCGCGATCTGAGCGATCGCCTGACCGGCTTCCTGAACAACATTACGCTGGGTGAACTGGTTAACAACCAGGAAGTGCTGGATGTTTCCGATCGCCAGCATAACGAATCTCATCGCACCAGCCGCGCACAGGATGCTATCGATCTGAAACTGCGCGCTTAGTACCAGAATAACGATATTCAGAATCAGGGCGGGGCGCATCGAGTGACTGGCCGTACATCCCGTCAGCCCGACCTGGTTCTTTGCATTGAAGTGATGTACGGAGCTTAAGAGCAATGAAATTACCGATTTACCTCGACTATTCTGCGACTACGCCGGTGGATCCGCGCGTCGCAGAAAAAATGATGCAATTCTTAACGATGGACGGAACCTTCGGTAACCCGGCATCCCGCTCCCACCGTTTTGGCTGGCAGGCTGAAGAGGCGGTCGATATCGCCCGTAATCAGATAGCCGATCTGATAGGCGCCGACCCGCGTGAAATCGTCTTCACCTCTGGCGCAACCGAATCTGATAACCTGGCGCTGAAAGGTGCAGCCAACTTCTATCAGAAAAAAGGCAAGCACATCATTACCAGCAAGACCGAGCATAAAGCGGTGCTGGACACCTGTCGCCAGCTGGAGCGCGAAGGTTTTGAAGTGACCTACCTGGCGCCGAAGGGCAACGGCATTATCGATCTGAAAGATCTGGAAGCGGCGATGCGTGACGACACCATCCTGGTTTCCATCATGCACGTGAACAATGAAATCGGCGTGGTGCAGGACATTGCGACCATTGGCGAAATGTGCCGCGCCCGCGGTATTATCTTCCACGTTGACGCCACACAGAGCGTAGGCAAACTGCCTGTCGATCTGAGCCAGCTGAAAGTAGATCTGATGTCGTTCTCCGGCCATAAAATCTACGGCCCGAAAGGGATTGGCGGCCTGTATGTGCGTCGTAAACCGCGTATCCGCATCGAAGCGCAGATTCACGGTGGCGGTCACGAGCGCGGCATGCGTTCCGGTACTCTTCCGGTACACCAGATAGTCGGCATGGGCGAAGCCTATCGCATCGCCAAAGAAGAGATGGAGACCGAAATGGCCCGTCTGCGTGGCCTGCGCGCCCGCCTGTGGGATGGTCTGAAGGATATCGAAGAAGTTTACCTGAACGGCGACCTGGAACAGGGCGCGCCGAACATTCTGAACGTCAGCTTCAACTATGTTGAAGGCGAATCGCTGATTATGGCTCTGAAAGATCTGGCCGTCTCTTCGGGTTCCGCCTGTACGTCCGCCAGCCTGGAGCCTTCCTATGTGCTGCGCGCGCTGGGGCTGAACGACGAGCTGGCACACAGCTCCATTCGCTTCTCTCTGGGACGTTTCACGACCGAAGAAGAGATCGATTACACCATCGACCTGGTGCGTAAATCCATCGGTCGCCTGCGCGATCTTTCTCCGCTGTGGGAAATGTTTAAGCAGGGCGTTGATCTGGACAGCATCGAGTGGGCTGCGCATTAATCGATTTCGGACGTAAGGAGTATTTAAGATGGCATACAGCGAAAAAGTCATTGATCACTACGAGAACCCGCGCAACGTCGGGTCCTTCGACAACAGCGACCAGAACGTGGGCAGCGGTATGGTCGGCGCGCCGGCCTGCGGCGACGTTATGAAGCTGCAGATTAAAGTTAACGGCGAAGGCGTGATCGAAGATGCCCGCTTTAAAACTTACGGCTGCGGTTCCGCTATCGCTTCCAGCTCTCTGGTGACCGAATGGGTCAAAGGGAAAACCCTGGATGAAGCCCAGGCGATTAAAAACACCGATATCGCGGACGAGCTGGAACTGCCGCCGGTGAAAATTCACTGCTCAATCCTTGCGGAAGACGCTATTAAAGCGGCCATCGCAGACTATAAAAGCAAACGTGAAGCAGAATAATTTTTTTTGAGGTTGTGATATGTCGATTACCCTTAGCGATACCGCCGCCGCGCGCGTAAACACTTTTCTTGCCAATCGCGGCAAAGGGTTTGGGCTGCGCCTGGGCGTGCGCACTTCTGGCTGTTCCGGCATGGCCTACGTGCTGGAGTTCGTCGATAGCCCCACCGAAGATGACGTGGTGTTTGAAGACAAAGGCGTGAAGGTGGTGATCGACGGTAAAAGCCTGAGCTTTCTGGACGGCACGCAGCTTGACTTCGTGAAGGAAGGATTGAACGAAGGCTTTAAGTTTACCAACCCCAATGTGAAGGATGAGTGCGGTTGCGGCGAAAGCTTCAACGTCTGATTCGGCCTCTCCTCTGACTGCCCCGCCACCTCCCGGTGCGTGGGGCAGTGCTTTACTTCGCTAACCCGGAACGGATATGGATTACTTCACCCTCTTTGGGCTGCCGGTGTGCTTTGCGCTCGACAACGCCAGCCTGGCTGCCCGCTATCAGGAGCTGCAGCGCAAGTTCCACCCGGATAACTACGCCAGCCGCTCTGAAGCCGAACAGCTCCAGGCCGTGACCCAGTCGGCCACCATCAACCAGGCCTGGCAGACCCTGCGTCACCCGCTATCCCGCGCTGAATATATGCTGTCGCTGCACGGTTTTGATCTGGCGAATGAGCAGCAGACGGTGCGCGATACGGCGTTTCTGATGGAACAGCTGGAACTGCGCGAAGAGCTGGACGATATAGAACAGGGCCGCGATGAAGCGCGGCTTGAGGCGTTTATCGCTCGCCTGAATGCAACGATTAAAACGCGCAGCGAGCAGATGATCAGCGAGCTGGATAGCGAAGACTGGGATCGGGCGGCTGACACCGTGCGCAAGCTGCGTTTTCTCGATAAACTGCGGAGCACAACAGAACAACTCGAAGAGAAGCTGCTCGATTTTTAATTCTGGAAGCTAAACATGGCCTTATTACAAATTAGTGAGCCCGGCCTGAGTAGCGCGCCGCATCAGCGCAGGCTGGCGGCAGGCATCGATCTGGGTACTACCAACTCGCTGGTAGCTACCGTGCGCAGCGGGCAAACCGAAACACTGGCGGGGAGTGATGGTCGTCATTTGCTGCCCTCTGTGGTGCACTACCAGCAACAGGGCCACCTCGTTGGTCTGCAGGCGCGCGCTATTGCCGCGCAGGATCCTGCCAATACTATCAGCTCCGTTAAACGTCTGATGGGGCGCTCGCTGGCGGATATTCAGAGCCGCTATCCCCACCTTCCTTATCGTCTGCATGCAAGTGAAAACGGCCTGCCGATGATCGATACCGCCGCCGGGGTGGTTAACCCGGTGCGGGTCTCCGCCGATATTCTGAAAGCCCTGGCCGACCGCGCTCGCGAAACGCTGGCGGGCGAACTGGACGGCGTGGTGATTACCGTTCCCGCTTATTTCGACGACGCCCAACGCCAGGGAACTAAAGACGCGGCCCGTCTGGCTGGGCTGCACGTTCTGCGCCTGTTGAACGAACCCACAGCCGCGGCTATCGCCTACGGCCTGGATTCCGGCAAAGAGGGGATCATCGCGGTCTACGACCTGGGGGGCGGCACTTTCGATATTTCCGTGCTGCGCCTGAGCCGCGGCGTCTTTGAAGTGCTGGCGACCGGTGGCGATTCCGCGCTGGGCGGCGATGACTTCGATAATCTGCTGGCCGACTGGCTGCGCGAGCAGGCCGGGGTGAGCGATCGCCAGGATGCGACGCTACAGCGTCAGCTACTGGATGCCGCGACCGCCGCCAAAATCGCGCTGAGTACGGCGGATAGCACGGAGGTCGAGATCGCCGGATGGCGCGGCAGCGTTACTCGTGAGCAGCTTAATGAACTGATTGCGCCGCTGGTTAAGCGCACGCTGCTTTCCTGCCGTCGCGCCCTTAAAGATGCGGGCGTCGAGGCGCAGGAGGTGATGGAGGTCGTGATGGTCGGCGGCTCCACTCGGGTGCCGCTGGTACGCGATCGGGTGGGGGAATTTTTTGGTCGCGAGCCTCTGACTTCCATCGATCCGGATAAAGTGGTGGCCATCGGCGCGGCCATTCAGGCCGATATCCTGGTGGGCAACAAGCCGGACAGCGAAATGCTGCTTCTGGATGTCATTCCGCTCTCGCTGGGGCTGGAAACCATGGGCGGTCTGGTGGAAAAAGTGATTCCGCGCAACACCACGATTCCGGTGGCCCGTGCCCAGGAGTTCACCACCTTTAAAGATGGCCAGACCGCCATGGCGATTCACGTGCTGCAGGGCGAACGCGAACTGGTACAGGACTGCCGGTCGCTGGCGCGCTTCTCGCTGCGCGGCATTCCGGCTATGCCGGCGGGCGGCGCCCATATCCGCGTTACCTTCCAGGTGGATGCCGACGGCCTGCTGAGCGTCACCGCGATGGAAAAATCCACCGGCGTGGAAGCCTCGATCCAGGTGAAACCGTCCTATGGTCTGAGCGACAGCGAAATCGCCGATATGATTAAAGACTCTATGACCCATGCCGACGAGGATGTACAGGCCCGTATGCTGGCCGAGCAGAAGGTGGAAGCGGCTCGGGTACTGGAAAGCCTTACTGGCGCTCTGGCCGCCGATGGCGAACTGCTGAGCGATCAGGAGCGTCAGACCATTCAACAGAGTGCGACCCATTTGCGCACCGTCGCCGACGGCGACGATGTCGATGCAATTAAAGAAGCCATTAAAACGATAGACAAACAGACCCAGGAGTTTGCCGCGCGCCGGATGGATCTTTCCATTCGTAAAGCGCTCAAGGGCCACTCCGTGGATGAGGTTTAATATGCCAAAGATTGTTTTTCTGCCCCATCAGGATCTCTGCCCGGATGGTGCGGTTGTGGAAGTAGAAGCTGGAGAAACTATCCTTGATGCCGCGTTGCGCAACGGCATTGAGATTGAGCATGCCTGCGAAAAGTCCTGTGCCTGCACGACCTGCCACTGTATCGTGCGTGAAGGCTTTGATTCGCTGGACGAAAGCAGCGAAGAAGAGGACGACATGCTGGATAAAGCCTGGGGGCTGGAGCCGGAAAGCCGCCTTGGCTGCCAGGCGAAGGTCACCGGTGAAGATCTGGTGGTGGAAATTCCGCGTTACACAATTAACCATGCCCGCGAGCACTAACGGGGATAGAGTGATGGGACTAAAATGGACCGACAGCCGGGAGATTGGCGAGGCGCTGTACGACAGTCGCCCTGACATCGACCCGAAAACCGTGCGTTTCACCGACTTACATCAGTGGATTTGCGATCTGGAGGAGTTCGACGACGACCCCCAGGCCTCGAATGAAAAGATTCTTGAGGCGATACTGCTGGTCTGGCTGGACGAAGCGGATTAACGATAACGGGTAAAGAGGGAAAAAACGTGGTGTTTCCCTCTTTATGATAATCGCTCGAAAATCAATGAATTGATTTTCCGTGATTTATTAATTGATTCGGGCTGAACTTGTTCGACCCGGAGGTTGTCAAGAATCTCACGGGCTGCCAGAAGGCAGCCCGTTTCGATCCAGAACGAAAAAAAGAAGGAGTTCAGGATGAGTGAAGCTATGAATATCACCCTTTCCACACAACCGGCCGACGCGCGCTGGGGCGAAAAAGCCAGCTTCAGCATCGGTAATGATGGCATCACCCTGCATCTGAATGGTAAAGACAATTTAACTCTGATTCAGCGCGCTGCGCGTAAAATTGACGGGCAGGGCTTTAAATACGTGCGCCTGGCCGGTGAAGGCTGGGATCTGGAGAAAAGCTGGGCCTTCTGGATGGGCTATCGCGGCCCAAAAGGGGAGCGCCGGGTCGAGTGGCCCGAACTGGATGAAGTTCAGCGGCACGAGCTGGAAAATCGCCTCAAGATTATCGACTGGGTGCGCGATACCATTAACCTGCCGGCGGAAGATTTAGGGCCGTCCCAACTGACCCAGCGGGCAGTCGATCTGCTGAGTGACGTGGGCGGTGAGCAGATTAGCTACCGTATCACTCGCGGCGAAGACCTGCGTGAGCAGGGCTATGCCGGTATCCATACCGTCGGCCGCGGTTCCGAGCGCACGTCAGCCCTGTTGACGCTGGACTACAACCCAACCGGCGATGAAGAAGCGCCGGTCTATGCCTGCCTGGTGGGCAAGGGAATCACCTTTGATTCCGGTGGCTACAGCATTAAACCCAGCGCATTTATGGACTCAATGAAGTCCGATATGGGCGGTGCGGCGCTGGCTACCGGGGCGCTGGCCTTCGCGATTGCTCGCGGCCTTAAGCGTCGCGTGAAGCTCTTCCTGTGCTGCGCGGATAATATGATCAGCGGCAACGCCATGAGGCTGGGCGATATCATCAGTTACCGTAACGGTAAACGGGTCGAGGTGATGAATACCGATGCCGAGGGTCGCCTGGTGCTGGCGGACGGGCTGATCGACGCCAGCCGTGAAAAACCGGCGCTTATCATCGACTGCGCTACCCTGACTGGCGCCGCCAAAACGGCGCTGGGTAATGATTACCACGCGCTGCTGAGCTTCGACGATGCGCTGGTCGAGCGCCTGCTGGCGAGCGCCCGGGCCGAAAACGAAGCGTTCTGGCGCCTGCCGCTGGCAGAAATGCATCGCAGTCAACTGCCGTCGAACTTTGCCGATATGAGCAATACCGGTACTGCCGCCTGTCCGGCGGGCGCCAGCACCGCGGCGGGTTTCCTGTCTCACTTTGTTGAAGAGTATCAGCAGGGCTGGCTGCATATCGACTGTTCGGCCACCTACCGCAAGGCGGCTGTGGATCTGTGGGCGGCGGGCGCCACCGGCATTGGTGTGCGCACCCTGGCGAATCTGCTGACCGTGGAGTAAAAATTTGCCCCTCACCCTGACCCTCTCCCCGGAGGGGAGAGGGGATAAAGAGGCACATACTCCTTCAACCAGCCGCTTTTCTCTGAAGGGGAGGGATGGGTTCAACCAGTCTCCTTTCTCTGGACGAGAGAGATGGGTTCAACCTGTCTCCTTTCTCTGGACGAGAGGGATGGGTTCAACCAGTCTCTTTTCTCTGGACGAGAGGGATGGGTTCAACCTGCCTCCTTTCTCTGAACGAGAGGGATGGGTTCAACCAGTCTCCTTTCTCTGGACGAGCGGGATGGGTTCAACCTGCCTCCTTTCTCTGGACGAGAGGGATGGGTTCAACCAGTCTCCTTTCTCTGGACAAGAGAGATGGGTTCAACCAGTCTCCTTTCTCTGGACGAGAGGGATGGGTTCAACCTGCCTCCTTTCTCTGGACGAGAGAGATGGGTTCAACCAGTCTCCTTTCTCTGGACGAGAGAGATGGGGTCAACCAGTCTCCTTTCTCTGGACGAGCGGGATGGGTTCAACCAGTCTCCTTTCTCTGGACGAGAGGGATGGGTTCAACCAGTCTCCTTTCTCTGGACGAGAGGGATGGGCTCAACCGGCCCCCTCTCCCTGTGGGAGAGGGATGGGGTGAGGGAAAAGGAAAATCATTCGGAAGATCTATGTCAGAAAATAATAATCAACTGGAAACCCTGCTGGCGCAGGCCGCCAGCGAACCGGCGTACCGTCCGGCCTTTTTCCGCACCCTGCTGGAGTCCAGCGTTTGGGTACCGGGAAGCGCTGCCGAAGAGGGCGCTGTTTCCGCCGATTCCGCCGTTGACCTTCACCACTGGGAGAAAGCCGATGGCACATCGGTTATCCCCTTTTTTACCTCGCTACAGGCCCTTGAACAGGCGGTCCAGGATGAACAGCCCTTTGTGGTGATGCCAGCCCGGGTACTATTTGAAATGACCCTGGGCGAGACGCTGTTTCTGAACGCCAGGCTTGAAACCGGCAAAGAATTTTTCCCGCAGGAGATTCGCCATTTGCTGAGCCGGGAAGGGGATCCGCTCAGCCAGCAGCAGGTGCTGGAAGGGGGCGAAGCGTTACTGCTTTCAGAAGTGGCACAGCCGCCGCAGATGATGCTCGATTCGCTCTCGACGCTGTTTAAGAGCATGAAAACGGTGAAGCGGGCGTTTATCTGTTCTCTGAAAGAGCAGGCCCAGGACGAACCGGTATGGCTGATAGGCATTGAGGCTGAAGGGGATGTTGAGGCAATTATCCGGGCGGCAGGCAGCGTGGCGATGGATACGCTGCCGGGAGACGAGCCGGTGGATATCTGTCAGGTGACCGAAGGGCAGGGGGGGATTAGCCACTTTATGATTGCCCATTTAGCGCCTTTCTACGAACGCCGTTGGGGCAGCTTCCTGCGCGATTTTAAGGATAGCCGTATACTGTAAAGGCGACGCCCCGGCCGACTGGCCGGGGCGTCTCGCGTCAGGCACCGGGCTCGATAGGCAGATCGTCGCGGCTGCCCCATTCACTCCAGGCACCGTCATACAGGCGTACGTCCTGAGCGCCCAGCGCGGTAAGGGCAAGTACCACCACGGCGGCGGTTACACCGGAGCCGCAGCTGGCGATCGTCGGGCGTTGCGGATCGATCCCCTGCTGTGCGAACAGCGTGCGCAGTGCTTCAGGACTTTTCAGCTCTCCCCGCTCCACCAGCGATCCCCAGGGCATATTTAATGAGCCGGGAATATGGCCGCGCTTCAGGCCCGGACGGGGTTCGTCCACTTCGCCGTTAAAACGCGGCGCCGGGCGGGCATCTACCACCTGAGCGCTTCCTTCATGGCTGGCGAGCAGCACATCAGTGAGTCTGGCAACGACACTGGCGTCGAACTTCACGTTGAACTCGCCCTCTTCAGCGGCCTCCACGGCACCGCTGTGCAACGGACGTCGCTCCGCCTGCCAGCCGGCGAGCCCTCCTGCCAGAATCGACACTTTTTGCGCTCCGAAGCTCTTTAACATCCACCAGGCGCGGGGCGCAGAGAAGAGATCGCCTTCATCATAGACCACCAGGTGGCGATCGTCGTGTACCCCCAGCTCACGCATGGCGACGGCGAAACCCTCTGGCCGTGGCATCATATGCGGCAGGGAAGAGGCGTGGTCAGACAAGGCTTCGATATCGAAAAACAGGGCGCCGGGCAGATGGCCTGCGCGATATTCGCCGGGAACGTCCCGATGCTCCTGGCCCGGAGGCGCCATGCGGGCATCCAGAATCAAAATTTCCGGATCGTTGATATGTTCAGCGAGCCAGTCGCTCGCCACGAAAAGAGAAGTACACATGGTTGCATCCTCGCGCCGTTACTTGTGTCGAAATTGTTGATTTTTTTTATCCGGCCGACAAGTGTATTTACGGCGTTGCGCGAGATGGTGCAAGAATTGATGGAAAAACGCGCTCCAGGTATCGGGAGCGCGTGGGCTATCAGAAAGAATCCTGATGCAGATAGCGCCAGGCGTATTGCGCATAAAGCTCCGCGCCGCTCACCATGGCATCTTCATCGATATTAAAACAGCCGTGATGGTGCGCGAAGTCGGAACCTTTCTGCGGATTGCCACAGCCGACCAGCGCGAAGCATCCCGGCGCCTTTTCCATATAGAAGCTGAAGTCTTCACCGCCGGTTGTGGGGCGCTCGGTGATGAGCGCCGTATCGCCAAAGGCCTCGCGGACGACCGATTGCGCCAACAGCGCGCTGCGTTCTTCGTTAATCACCGGCAGCGTGCCGTAGGTGTATTCCACCTGAACGCTGGCGCCGTAGATGGCGGCGGTATGGTTGGCATAGCGTTCGATGGCGGCTTTCAGACGTTCGCGAGTTTCAAGGGTAAAGCAGCGAACGGTGCCGTCCAGCACGGCGTTTTCCGCGATCACGTTAAAGCGTGTTCCCACCTCCATTTTGCCGATGGTCACGACGGCGGAGTCCTGCGCGGCGGTTTCGCGGGAAACGATGGCCTGTAGATTCATGACAAACGAAGAGGCAACCACCGCAGCATCGATACAGGCTTCCGGCATGGAACCATGGCCGCCGCGTCCTTTAAACGAGACTCTGAGCAGATCGGCAGAGGCGAAGGAGGAGCCGACCTTACAGGAGATCTGGCCGGAAGGAATCTGGCTCCAGATATGAATGCCAAAGACATTATCTACCCCTTCCATCGCCCCCTGGCGCACCATCTCTCTGGCACCTTCGGCGATTTCTTCCGCGGGCTGGAAGATAAGGCGCACATTACCGGGAAGCTGGCTGCGAACGCTGTGTAGCGCCGCGGCGGCGCTGAGCAGCATCGCTGTATGGGCATCGTGACCACAGGCGTGCATTTTACCCGGCGTGTGGGATTTGTAGCTCAGAGAATCATTGAGCTCCAGTATGGGCAGCGCGTCCATATCGGCGCGCAGTCCTACAGTCTTTCCGGGGCTGGCGCCCTGAATTTCGGCGATAATACCGGTAGGTGCCGTGAGTCGATAGCTGATGCCGAGTTCGTCCAGCGCGCTGGCGACCTGCTGAGTCGTACGTTTCTCTTCCCATGGCAGTTCCGGATGGGCGTGCAGATCGCGGCGAAAATCGATCATCTGCTGCTGGTGCGCTTTAATGAATGCCGTAATGGCAGGGTTAGTCATGGCTTCTGGCCTCCGTTATCGTTTTAACCGCGTGGAAGATAACCTCTACGCCTTTTGCTATCTGTTCTGCGTCGCTCCACTCGTCGGGATGGTGGCTGAGCCCATCCCGACTGGGGACAAAGAGCAAAGCGGTTGGCGTCAGGCCTGCGAAAACCATGGCGTCGTGGCCGGCACCGCTGACCATGGTTCTGTGGCTGTAGCCGAGCCTGTCGCACTGCTGCTTCAGATTGCGGACAATTTCTGGCGCCATCGGCGTTGGGGAGACGTACAGCGGCTGCTCAATTTCCGCCGTTATGCCATGGTTCGCTTGCTGACTGATGGCTTCCCGGGTCTGGCCGATCACCTGGCGCAGCTTTTGTTCATCGCGCGAGCGGATGTCGACAGAAAATACGACCTGGTGGGGGATGACGTTGGAGCCGTTGGGATAGACCTGAAGCTTTCCAACGGTCGCTACGGTGGCGTCTCCGGCCTGGCGGGCGAATTCTCCCACCTGGCTGATGATATGGCTGGCGGCAAGGAGCGCGTCCTGGCGCTTGTCCATGGGGGTAGTGCCTGCGTGACCCGCTTTTCCGGTAAGCGTCACGCTGAGCTGGGTCATGCCGACGATAGCATCAACAATACCGAGATCGGTGGCGGTTTGTTCCAGTACCGGCCCCTGCTCAATATGTAATTCGATAAAGGCTTTAAGGGATTCCGGCGTGCGGATGACGCTGGATACCTCCTGAGGGGCGTAACCCGCTTCCGACATGCGTTGGGCCGCGCTGACGCCTGCGCTGTCATGCAGGCTTTCCAGCATCTGTGAAGTTATATGACCCGCCATGGCGGAAGAAGCCAGCAGGCCGCGTCCAAAGCTGGCGCCTTCCTCTTCCACCAGGGCGACTACCTCCAGCGGATAATACGGATGCAGGCCCTGCTCATGGAACAGCGTGGCAATTTCCAGCGCCATTACCACCCCTGCGGCGCCATCGAAGGCGCCACCATGGGGAACCGTATCAAAATGGGAGCCTATCATCACTGACGGTAGCGAATCCCTGGCTCCTGGCAGCGTGCCGATCACGTTGCCGATAGCATCTTCGTGAACCTGTAGCCCTGCCAGCTCCATTTGTCGGCGCAGCCAGGCACGCGCATCATGGGCCTGAGTGCCGTAACTCATGCGGGTGATCCCCTGGCCTTGCGTCGCGTTAAAGCTGGCCAGTTCATCAAGAAACCGCTTAATACGGGAACTACTTACGTTCATCGTCTTATCCTGTAATCGGGGTAATATAGCTAACCAGAACACCGGCCAGCACAACAGAAACCATAGTGACGGATATAAAGCCTCCGACCAGCATAGGGCCCAGCATATGTTGGGTCAGGACTTCCCGCTCCTTTGCGTCGCGGGTCAGGGAATTAATGGCTTCGTTGGTAATAATATAGTCCGCCGGAAATCCATACAGGGCGGTCAGTGAAATCGCGAAGGCCATCGGCATATTAACGCCAAGTAATTTACCAACCAGCCATGAGACAATAAACATTCCGATCACCGCAGTAGCAATCAGTATCAGCATGGGATAAATCAGGCGCAGCAGCATTTCTGGCGTGGCTTTGTTGAGGGTGTCGAAAATAAACAGCATCAGCCCCATAACCGCGAAACCAAAGCCATTCGCTTTTTGAAGCGTCTGGCGTTCCAGAAAACCAAAAGAGGTAAATATAACGCCAAATAACAGGCAAAGGACAAAGGGGCTGATGCTGACCAGCGGGGCACAGAGTTCGGAAACCCACCATGCCAGAAAGCCGACAAAGGCCAGACGCAGAAATTTAAAATAGCTGGTGTTATACCGGGCCGGAATAGCGCTAAAGAAACGCGGCATTTCCTCTTCGCCTGCAATTGTCGTGGTCTGCGTATTATCCGAAACCTCCCGGACTGAGCATTCCCACGCGCCGCGACGATACCTTTCCAGTACGTGGCGGCCTTCCCGTTGTAGCATAATCGCGGTAAGGGGATAACCCGCGAAGCCCTGCATGACGTAAATCAGGATAGCGAAAACAGACAGATCGACCAGGCCTGCTTCGCCAGCGCCTTTGGACATAATTAACGAAGAGACAATGCCGCCAACCAGCGGCGGAATGGTCACCAGCGCGGTATTCATGTCGAATAGCAACATGCAAACGGCAAAGACGGCAATGGCGATGCCAGCGATACCCGCAAGGGCAATCACCACCGTTTTCCACTGTTTGGCTAACTCGCGCAGGGATAGCAGCGTTCCCATGTTAGTGATAAGCAAATACATTAGCATTACTGCAATGGCGGGGGTTATTCCTGCCCGGCTAATGATATCCGCGGGAAAAAAACTCCAGTACCCCACCAGAAAGAGAACTGCGCAGACGAAAACCGACGGTATCCAGGCTTTTGTACGCGTAGAGATGATATCGCCGATATAAAGTATTGCAATAATAATAACGAGTGCGACCATCTGATTCATTAGCAACATCCATTGTTATTGATGCGATTGAGATATTGTGTGTTTTGTATAATACGATAAATTCCCGGTTGTTGATGGCGCATTGTTTTTAGGGAGCCGGCTTAGGCGCTAAATAAGAATATAGTGTTGTATTTAGCGCAAGTAACTGGAGTTTTATACGGGCGATTTTCATTATTCTGGTAATTAATTGCCGTAGTTTGAATGAGGTTATTCAGGGATGGGAAAGCGTTTTTATAAAATCATAGCGAATTCCGGTCACTAAGGTTTGGGCCGTGACCGTGTCCAGGTAAACCGCATTTTATGCAGGGAAAAGCTTCAGGGCGGTATCGTTCAGTTCGGGATACTGGCGTAAAGGATAGGGGGATGTGGGCGTAACGTCGGCAGGAAAGGGGTTTTTCAGCCAGGATGTTGCTGAATGTTATTTGTTTTTAAAAAAATGTTGTATTTGGCCGTAGGCAACATCGTGATAGCTCTTTATAATCCTGCGCCAGGTACTACCGGGTACCCGGTGTAAAACAGAAAAACATCATACAGAGGTTATCATGGCTATTGAACGTACGTTTTCCATCATCAAGCCCAATGCGGTGGCGAAAAACGTAATTGGCAGCATCTTTGCGCGCTTTGAGACGGCAGGACTGAAAATTGTGGGTACCAAAATGCTGCATCTGACCGTAGAGCAGGCGCGCGGTTTTTACGCTGAGCACGACGGTAAGCCGTTCTTCGACGGTCTGGTCGAGTTCATGACCTCTGGCCCGATCGTGGTTTCAGTACTGGAAGGTGAAAGCGCCGTGCGCCGTCACCGCGAAATTCTGGGCGCCACCAATCCGGCAGATGCGCTGGCCGGCACCCTGCGCGCCGATTACGCCGACAGCTTCACCGAAAACGGCACTCACGGTTCTGATTCCGTAGAGTCCGCAGCGCGCGAGATAGCGTACTTCTTCGGCGAAGGCGAAGTCTGCGCCCGTACCCGCTAAGGGGTCGGTAAACGGCGTTTACATTTTATTTCCAGACGGCCCGCTTGCAGTCGTGGAATCTGCGCCACAGAATTTGTACAATGCTGCGCCCCTGGAGGCTGAATGCTTCCCGGGGCGCTTCTTTTTATCACCCCCAGGGGCCATAACGTGTAATAACAAGGCCGGAAAAAATTATGTCAGAGCAAATTGTCTCCCCCGCGGCTGCCTCCGCTGCCGATACCGCTAAAAACGAAAAGATTAACCTGTTGGATCTCACTCGCCAGCAGATGCGCGAGTTTTTTGTCTCAATGGGCGAAAAACCGTTCCGCGCAGACCAGGTCATGAAGTGGATTTACCACTACTGCTGCGACGACTTCGATGAGATGACCGATATCAACAAGGTGCTGCGCGGCCGCCTGAAGGCGGTAGCGGAAATCCGTGCGCCGGAGGTGGTGGAAGAGCAGCGTTCTTCGGACGGTACCATCAAATGGGCGATTCTGGTCGCCGGTCAGCGTGTCGAAACCGTCTATATACCCGAAGAAGATCGTGCCACGCTCTGCGTCTCTTCTCAGGTAGGGTGTGCGCTGGAGTGTAAATTCTGCTCCACCGCGCAGCAGGGCTTTAACCGTAACCTGCGGGTGTCGGAAATCATCGGTCAGGTATGGCGCGCGGCGAAAATTATCGGCGCCGCTAAGGTGACCGGCCAGCGCCCCATTACCAACGTGGTGATGATGGGGATGGGCGAACCGTTGCTGAACCTGACCAACGTGGTGCCGGCCATGGAAATTATGCTGGATGATTTCGGATTCGGCCTTTCCAAACGGCGCGTTACCATCTCCACTTCTGGCGTGGTGCCGGCGCTGGATAAGCTGGGCGATATGATCGACGTGGCGCTGGCGATTTCGCTGCACGCCCCGAACGATGAGATCCGTAACGAGATCATGCCCATCAACAAAAAATATAACATCGAAGCCTTTCTGAGCTCGGTACGTCGCTATCTGGAAAAATCCAACGCCAATCAGGGGCGCGTGACTATCGAGTACGTTATGCTCGATCATATCAACGATGGCACCGAACATGCGCACCAGCTGGCGGAGTGTCTGAAGGATACGCCGTGTAAAATTAACCTGATTCCCTGGAATCCCTTCCCGGGTGCGCCCTATGGTCGAAGCTCCAACAGCCGTATCGACCGTTTCTCGAAGGTGCTGATGGGCTATGGATTCACCACTATCGTCCGTAAAACTCGTGGCGATGATATCGACGCCGCCTGCGGTCAGCTGGCGGGCGAAGTTATCGACCGTACCCGGCGTACGCAGCGTTTGCGTATGCAGGGTGAAGCCATCGAAGTTAAAAGCGTCTGATGAATTCGCCGCCCGTCGGGGCGGCGAAAATTCTGCTTTTCGCGACATCGTCCAGGATTATTAGGCGCGAAGCGATAATTACGGTGCGTTTTTTTACGCTTTAAGGCAGTATGTAGCGGCACAACAACAGTTTAGCCGCATTAAAGTGGACAACTTTTGTGTACCGACACCAGACAGGCAAAGAAAAGCTGTCTATGGTTAAGAAACCCGGCGCTAACTTACGCTAGCGCAAACGACTGGTTTCGCTGGGAGCGAACGATGTCCGGGGAGTGAAACAGCGCAGCGGCACAGCCTGACTGCGCAGAGATCTTTCGCGGCGCAGGACTAGCGCGAAGAGCGCAATAGTTGCCCTGAATGAAATACGGGGAATTCCAGTCGGCGCCAGTTACTTAATTCGAACAGTACCAGCAGTTGTAGCTAAATGAATACAGAAGCCACTAACGAACAGAATGCAGCACATACCACAGGCGAGCGTCTTCGTCGCGCGCGTGAACAACTTGGACTGAGCCAGCAGACGGTGGCTGAAAGACTGTGTCTTAAAGTCTCCACCGTTCGCGATATCGAAGAGGATAAATCGCCTGCAGAGCTGGCCTCTACATTTCTGCGCGGCTACATCCGCTCTTATGCGCGACTGGTGCATATTCCGGAAGAAGAACTGCTGCCCATGATGGAAAAGCAGGCGCCGCTCAGAACCTCTAAGGTTCAGCCGATGCAGAGCTTTTCGCTGGGCAAACGCCGTAAGAAGCGCGATGGCTGGTTAATGAGCTTTACCTGGCTGGTGCTTTTTGTGGTGGTGGGGCTGACCGGTGCCTGGTGGTGGCAGAACCACAAAGCTCAGCAGGAAGAGATTACCTCAATGGCGGATCAGTCTGCCGCCACGTCAGGTGATGACGGCTCTCAGTCAGTGCCGCTGGATACCGGCAGCGCTGACGATAGCGCTGCGCAGACCGGCAATAGCGGCGCTGCTGTTCAAAACAGCACGCCGGCAGCGCCGGATGCCGCCGCGCAGCAGGCGCCCCAGACCCAGCCACAAAGCGCACCTCAGGCTACGCAGCAGCCAGCGAACACAGCGGATAATAATGCCGTTGTGGCGCCGAGCCAGGCCGACGTAGGCCAGAGCGCGAGCCAGCAGCAGGCGCCGGCCGCTACCCAGGATCCGAATGCGACGACAGCCAGTCAGGGCCAACTGCCGACCGATGCTGCAGGGGTAACGCCGTCGGTCGACCCGAATGCCATCGTGATGAATTTTAATGCTGACTGCTGGCTGGAGGTCAGGGACGCCACCGGTAAGAAGCTGTTCAGCGGGATGCAGCGCAAAGACGGAAGCCTGAACCTGACCGGTCAGCCGCCGTACCGTCTGAAAATCGGCGCGCCGGCCGCCGTTCAGATCCAGTATCAGGGTAAACCCGTCGATCTGAGCCGCTTTATCAGAACTAACCAGGTTGCACGTTTCACGCTGAACGCCGAATAATCGGCGTTCCGTTTCGAAGCCTGCATGACAGAGAAGTAGCATGAACCACGAATCACCTATCCGGCGCAGGAAGTCGACGCGCATCTACGTCGGAAATGTCCCCATCGGCGATGGCGCGCCCATCGCCGTGCAGTCCATGACTAACACCCGTACCACCGATGTGGCGGCGACGGTAAACCAGATCAAAGCGCTGGAACGCGTTGGCGCCGATATCGTGCGCGTTTCCGTGCCGACCATGGATGCGGCGGAAGCCTTTAAGCAGATCAAGCAACAGGTACAGATTCCGCTGGTGGCTGATATTCACTTCGACTACCGCATTGCCCTGAAAGTGGCGGAATACGGCGTGGATTGCCTGCGTATCAACCCGGGCAATATCGGTAATAACGAGCGTATTCGCCAGGTGGTGGACTGCGCCCGTGATAAAAACATTCCGATCCGCATCGGGGTTAACGCCGGCTCGCTGGAAAAAGATCTGCAGGAAAAATATGGCGAACCGACTCCGCAGGCGCTGCTGGAATCGGCCATGCGCCATGTGGATCATCTCGACAAGCTGAATTTCGATCAGTTTAAGGTAAGCGTAAAGGCTTCTGACGTCTTCCTGGCAGTAGAGGCCTATCGCCTGCTGGCGAAGGCTATCGACCAGCCTTTGCATCTGGGGATCACCGAAGCAGGCGGCGCCCGTAGCGGTTCGGTGAAGTCCGCGATCGGCCTGGGGATGCTGTTGGCCGACGGGATCGGCGATACGCTGCGCGTTTCGCTGGCGGCGGATCCGGTGGAAGAGATCAAAGTCGGCTTCGATATTCTGAAGTCGCTGCGGATCCGCGCCCGTGGGATCAATTTCATTGCCTGTCCGACCTGTTCGCGTCAGGAATTCGACGTGATCGGCACCGTGAATGCCCTGGAGCAGCGGCTGGAAGATATCATCACGCCGATGGATGTTTCGATTATCGGCTGTGTGGTCAATGGGCCGGGTGAAGCGCTGGTATCGACTCTGGGCGTGGCCGGAGGCAGCAAGAAGAGCGGCTTCTATGAAGACGGCACTCGTCGCGATCGTCTGGACAACGACGATATGGTCGATCAGCTGGAAGCGAAGATTCGCGCCCGGGCGGCGATGATGGACGAAAGCAAGCGCATTGACGTTCATCAGCTGGAAAAATAAAGCAAACTGGGAAGCGGCGCGCTTCCCGTGTATGATTGAACCCGCAAAGGCGTCCGCGAACAACCGCTGTCGTCCGAACCGGGTTCATTTTTTGTATAAGACAACAGAGAACTAACGTGGCAAAGAATATTCAAGCCATCCGCGGCATGAACGATTACCTGCCGGAGGAAACCGCGCTCTGGCAGCGGATTGAAGGCATCCTGAAGCAGGTGCTTGCCAGCTACGGCTATAGCGAGATTCGCACACCGATTGTAGAGCAGACCCCGTTATTCAAGCGCGCTATCGGTGAAGTAACCGACGTGGTTGAAAAAGAGATGTACACCTTTGAGGATCGCAATGGCGATAGCCTGACCCTGCGCCCCGAAGGCACTGCGAGCTGCGTTCGCGCCGGCATCGAGCATGGTCTGCTGTACAATCAGGAACAGCGCTTGTGGTATATCGGACCAATGTTCCGCCACGAACGTCCCCAGAAAGGGCGCTATCGTCAGTTCCACCAGATCGGCGCGGAAGCGTTCGGGCTGGCGGGCCCGGATATCGATGCCGAATTGATTATGCTGACCGCTCGCTGGTGGCGTGAGCTGGGCATTGAGCAGCACGTCAGCCTGGAGCTGAACTCTATTGGCTCTACCGAAGCGCGCGCCCGCTATCGTGAAGCGCTGATCGCTTTCCTGGAGCAGCATAAAGAGGCGCTGGACGAAGACAGCCAGCGTCGCATGTACACCAATCCACTGCGAGTACTGGATTCCAAAAATGCGCAGGTTCAGGCGCTGCTTGATGATGCACCGCAGCTGGGCGACTACCTGGACGACGAGTCCCGTGAGCACTTCGCCGGATTGTGCGCCAGCCTGGACGCCGCAGGCATCAGCTATACCGTGAATCAGCGCCTGGTACGCGGTCTTGACTACTACAACCGTACCGTTTTTGAATGGGTGACCACCAGCCTGGGCTCCCAGGGAACGGTATGCGCTGGCGGTCGCTACGACGGTCTGGTGGAACAACTGGGCGGGCGAAGCGCGCCGGGCGTCGGTTTTGCGATGGGCCTGGAGCGTCTGGTGCTGCTGGTTCAGGCGGTTAATCCTGAATTTAAAGCGAATTCCGTTGTCGATATTTATCTGGTCTCTTCGGGAAGCGGTACCCAGATTCCGGCTATGCTGCTGGCGGAACAGGTGCGTGACCGTCTTCCGGGCTGTCGGCTGATGACCAACTACGGCGGCGGTAACTTTAAGAAACAGTTCGCCCGTGCCGACAAGTGGGGCGCCAGCGTGGCGCTGGTGCTGGGTGAGGACGAGGTTGCCAACGGCAATGTGGTGGTGAAGGATCTGCGCTCCGGCGAGCAGCAGACCGTACCGCAGAGCGAAGTGGCCGCCCATGTGCAGGCGTTGCTGGGGTAATCCCCCGGCAATCAGGCGTGAAGGAGTAAGGACTGCGTGGAAATTTACGAGAACGAACACGACCAGGTCGACGCGGTAAAACGCTTTTTTGCCAATAACGGCAAGGCGTTGGCGGTCGGCGTGGTGATTGGCATTGGCGCTTTGATCGGTTGGCGCTTCTGGAGCAACCACCAGACGGAATCCGCCATGGGCGCTTCACAGGCTTATGAACGCGCAATCGCCGGCGCTCAGGCAGGCAAGCCTGATACGCTGGATGCCGTCGGTAAGTTTGTGGCGGATAATAAAAACGTCTACGGCGCGCTGGCTGCGCTGAACCTGGCGCAGAAATATGCCCAGGACAACCAGTTACCGAAAGCGGCGGCTCAGTTGCAGCAGGGGCTTTCTGCGACCAGCGATGCTAATCTGCAGGCGCTGATCAACCTGCGCCTGGCGCGGGTGCAGATCCAGCAAAAGCAGGCGGATGCCGCACTGAAGTCGCTGGATACGATTAAGGGAGAAGGCTGGTCTGCGATTGTGGCCGATCTGCGCGGCGATGCGCTGCTCAGCAAGGGTGATAAGCAGGGCGCGCGCGAAGCCTGGAGCAAAGGCGTCGCCAGCGAGGCTTCTCCGGCGCTGCGCGAAACGATGCAAATGAAAATAAACAACTTGTCCAGCTAAGAGGGACCCGATGCAATTGCGTAACTTACTTGTGCCAGGATTGCTGTCTTTAACCCTGCTCAGCGGCTGTTCGCTGTTCAGCAGCGAAGAAGATGTGGTGAAAATGTCTCCGTTGCCGGAAGTGACTAACCAGTTTTCGCCCGGCGAGGCGTGGAGCACTTCCGTTGGAAACGGCATCGGCGATTTCTATTCCAATCTGCATCCGGCTTCCCGGGATGGCGTTGTCTATGCAGCGGATCGTCACGGTATCGTAAAGGCGGTGAATGCTGATGACGGTAGCGAAGTATGGTCCATCGACCTGTCTGAAAAGACCGGTTTCTTCTCGCGTAACCGTTCGGCCCTGCTGTCCGGCGGCGTCACCATCGCCGGGACTCATATCTATGTTTCCAGCGAAAAAGCGGTGGTTTATGCCCTGAATGCCGCAGACGGCAGCGTGGCGTGGCAGAGCAAAGTTTCTGGCGAAGCGCTTTCCCGCCCGGTGGTTAGCGACGGACTGGTGCTGATTCATACCAGCAACGGCATGCTGCAGGCGCTGAATGAAAGCGATGGTGCATCGCGCTGGACGGTTAACCTGGATATGCCGACCCTGTCGCTGCGCGGCGAATCTGCGCCGGCAACGGCCTTTGGCGCTGCTATTGTCGGCGGCGATAACGGTCGCGTTAGCGCTGTAATGCTTGAGCAGGGCCAGATGATTTGGCAGCAGCGTATCTCGCAGGCAACCGGTGCCACCGAAATCGATCGTCTGGGCGACGTGGATACCACCCCGGTTATCGTCAATGGCGTGGTTTACGCACTGGCCTATAACGGCAACCTGACGGCGCTGGATCTGCGTTCCGGCCAGATCATGTGGAAGCGTGAGCTGGGCTCGGTTAACGACTTTATCGTCGAGGGCAACCGTATCTTTATGGTGGATCAGAATGACCGCGTACTGGCGCTGACCACTGACGGCGGCGTGACGCTCTGGACTCAGAGCGACCTGCTGCACCGTAACCTGACGACGCCGGTGCTGTTTAACGGCTATCTGGTGGTGGGCGACAGCGAAGGCTACCTGCACTGGATCGATACTACCAGCGGTCTGTTCTCTGCTCAGCAGAAAGTAGACAGCTCCGGCTTCCAGACCGAGCCGGTTGTGGATGGTGGTAAGCTGTTTATTCAGGCGAAAGACGGTACACTCTACGCTATTACCCGCTAATATATTCAAGCGTAGAAAGGAAACGGCTCCTGTATCTTCCCAGGGGCCGTTTTATTGTTTACTGAAGCGGTGCCGTGCCGGCATCGTGGATAGTCAGTTTTTTAGTAATGAGGCTTTAGATAATGGTACCTGTGGTCGCGCTGGTCGGGCGCCCGAATGTCGGAAAATCTACCCTGTTCAACCGTTTAACCCGCACCCGTGATGCGCTGGTTGCGGATTTCCCGGGGCTGACCCGCGACCGTAAGTATGGTCGCGCGGAGGTGGAAGGGCGCGAGTTTATCTGCATCGACACCGGCGGTATCGACGGCACCGAAGAAGGGGTGGAAACCCATATGGCGGAGCAGTCGCTGCTGGCGATTGAAGAAGCGGACGTCGTGCTGTTTATGGTGGATGCCCGGGCCGGACTGATGCCGGCGGACGAAGGTATTGCCCGTCACCTGCGTACCCGTCAGAAGCCGACTTTCCTGGTCGCCAACAAGACCGATGGCCTGGACCCCGATCAGGCGATTGGCGAGTTTTACGCGTTGGGCCTGGGCGATATCACTCCGATTGCCGCTTCCCACGGACGCGGCGTTACCAGCCTGCTGGAGCGAGTGCTACTGCCGTGGATGGCAGAGGTCTCTCCTGAAGAGATGACCGATGACGATGAGTTTCCGCCATTCGATGAGTTTGACGAGCAGGCGCAGGAAGAGGAAGAAGCGTTTAATCCTCAGGATCTGCCGATCAAAATGGCTATCGTCGGGCGTCCCAATGTTGGTAAGTCCACACTGACTAACCGTATCCTCGGCGAAGACCGGGTGGTGGTGTTCGATATGCCGGGTACGACCCGTGACAGTATCTATATTCCGATGGAGCGTGACGGACGTGAGTATGTGCTTATTGACACCGCCGGGGTACGTAAGCGCGGCAAAGTGACCGAGACGGTTGAGAAATTCTCGGTTATCAAAACCCTGCAGGCGATTGAAGATGCCAACGTGGTGTTGCTGGTGATTGACGCCAGGGAAGGGATTTCGGATCAGGATCTTTCCCTGCTGGGCTTTATTCTGAACAGCGGTCGTTCGCTGGTTATCGCTGTTAACAAGTGGGATGGCCTGAGCCAGGAAGTGAAAGAGCAGGTCAAAGAGACGCTGGACTACCGCCTGGGCTTTATCGACTTTGCGCGGGTGCATTTTATTTCCGCCCTGCACGGCAGCGGCGTAGGCAACCTGTTTGAATCGGTGCACGAGGCTTACGACAGCGCCACGCGCCGCGTTGGCACGGCAATGCTGACCCGCATCATGAATATGGCGGCCGACGATCACCAGCCGCCGCTGGTTCGCGGACGCCGCGTGAAGCTGAAGTACGCCCACGCTGGCGGCTACAACCCGCCTATCGTGGTGATTCACGGTAATCAGGTAAAGGATCTGCCGGACTCCTATAAACGCTACCTGATGAACTACTTCCGCCGCTCCCTGAATGTAATGGGCACGCCGATCCGCATTCAGTTTAAGGAAGGGGATAACCCCTTTGCAGGAAAGCGTAACACCCTGACCCCGAATCAGTTGCGTAAGCGTAAGCGTCTGATTAAGCACATTAAGAAAGGCAAATAGCGAATCAGCGAGATTCACTAAGACGCATCAAAACCATCAGGCCCGCATTGCGCGGGCTTTTTTGTGTGTCAGGAACGCGCTATGCGCAAGGATAAGCTCAGGGTAAGAGCAGACGTTAAACCACAACTGGCTAAATATCAGGATGACATGCCAGGAGAGGGAGAGATAAGGTAGCGCTCATGTAAGCCAAAGGGACACGGGAATGCGTTTCAGCCTTCCGGGATTAAATCTCTTCTATCTGTCGCGGGATAATCTGGAACCGCCCTTATGCCGGTGCTACCCCGAGGAGTGATTTACCCGTGAGGTGCTTATGACAGAGATAGAAAAAGCTGTACACACATTTAATGACCTCAGCGCGAGCATGGGATATGAGGTCAGTCCTCCGTGGTCAGGCAAAATAAAGTCCTGTAGCTTTGGGCGCGGTATCGCTCCGGAACAGCCAGATTTTTGGTGCCAGTACGAGGCGTTATTACGAATCAGTAATGGGTTATTTGCTGATGGGCACACTTTCTACGGTATCAGCGTGGATGGAGAGCCAGGTCTGATTGAGTTCAATAATGCGTTAAATACGCCGGGCCTTGAAACAAAAGCCATGCAGGGACGGATAGTCGTAGGGGAGAATAATACCGATATCCTTTACTACGATACCCTTACCGGAAAGTGGGCGTCATGCGATCGTATCGGTACAGATAATGTGTGGGAATCATGTGATAGCCTGGCTCAGCTTGTTCAAACTCAGGTCGATATGCTGACTGAAGTTTAAGTGAACATACTCGAATGGGGCAGGTGCCTGGGGGGTTATCAATGGTTCTGAACGGAGAGCTTCAGGATGCGTATGGCGCAAAAGTAACGCTAACAGAGCTATTAAATAAAGTCCCTGAGAATAGCTGGGACTGGAGGATGTTTGAGTTTGAGGGCACGGGCGTAGCTCCGCAGGGCATGGCAATGCCCGATTTTGAAGATCTGGTGATTTCCGAAGAGTATGGGGTTGCTTTTAGCTGGGATAGTCTGACCCGATTTGCCAGCGAACTGTCTGATGTAAAGTCATGTGTACTTGCCGCCGTGAGCAGGCCAGTGGATTATGAATCGCTTGATGGTGGCTCCGGAGAGGGGGTTATTGCCTTCATCGGTATTTATGACAGCACCGACTGGGAGATAAAAATCCCTTAGCCTTCCCCGGCGGCTGAGCTCCAACCGCCGGGGCGCAGTTTTTATTATCCCCTGTTACTCACTTTGGCCCTGCGGCAAATGCTGCGTAACAAAACGGGCAATTTCCCCGGCAAGTTCGAGATCCTCGGGGGTGGAGCCACCAAAGCCGCCGTGAGGCATCGCTTCGAAAACGTGGAGCTCCGCCGTAACGCCTGCGCGGCGCAGCTTGCGGTGAAGGCGTACCGTACTGGAAAGGAAAAGATCGCGGGTGCCGCTTTGCAGGAAGACCGGTGGCAGGTCGGATGTCATCTCGCCAAAGAGCGGCGAGACATAGGGGTGCCTCAGATCCGCGCCGCCCGCATAGAGCAGATTGCACGGCATCAGAGAATTCGGCAGGACGACATCGATGGTTCTGTTTGTTTGGAAACTGTCGCCGGATTCCGTGAGATCGACTTCCGGCGAGAGCAGCACGACGGCGGCAGGCAAAGGGAGCCCTTCATCCCGTGCTCGCAGCAGCGTCGCCATGGCAAGATTGCCGCCCGCCGAGCGTCCGCTAAGTATGACACGTTCGGCGCCGTAGATTTCGATGGCATGTTGGTAAGCCGCCATACAGTCGTCCAGCGCGGCTGGCCAGGGGTGATCCGGTGGCATCCGGTAGTCAACGCCGAAGCACAGCATACCGTTTCGATCCGCCTGCATTCGCGCGCTTTGGCGGCAGGCTTCTCCGCCCCCGAGCACCAGCGCTCCGCCGTGCAGATCGATGCAGACACAGCCTTCATGGCGCAAGGCGTGCGGCATTGCGGCATGTACCGTCGCAGGGCCAAAGCTCCGGGTCTCGATCTTTGCAGTCGTCTCACCAGCCAGTCCTTTTACGGCTTGTGCGTAGCGCTCATCTGCGGCTTCCTGCATGCGCCGCCAGCCGTCGCTATCTTCCGGAGCGGGCAGGGGATGGAGCGCATTGAGCGGGATACCATCCTGCCGTACGGCGGCTTGCAGCATGTTCCGGGCTTCTGCGCTGATCGAGACAGGAACCGGGATCCAGCGCTCATCTATTCGAACGCCCTGTTTTTTCGTCCTGGGGCTGTCAGGCATATTCACCTTCCTTTTATTTTCGACGGGGTCGCGAAGAGAGGTAAAGGGCACACATAATCATAACTCTGGCAGCATGGGAGATATATAGGCATGTTTATACGATGTATTGTTCTGCACTGGCGGTTAAACTATCAGCAAAAAGATTGCCATGAAATTTGATCGCTTAACATGAAGCTACGTTTTCTTTGTGTCAGAATTAATCATCTGCTGATAACCGACGGGGTTATGGATGTGAAGAAGTTCCTTATCTTTTGCCTGTTGCCACTTTTTCTGACGGGTTGTAAACCGGGGGGAGAGAAGGCAATGCAGCTGGCACAGGCCGCGGTAGCCAATGATATGAACGATCCTGAAACGACGAAATTCCGCAATGTATATTATGTGCAGGAAGAAGAGAAACCGGATGGTACCCTCAGGGGCACTGTCTGTGGAGAGATCAATGGCAAGAACATGTTTGGCGCTTATGATGGCTATCAACCATTCCTGGTGGTGCTGGAAATGAAGTCTAAGGGAACCTTCTCTAAGGGGGTAACCTATACTATTCCTTTTAAGCATGTTTTTGCAGATATCGTAGCGGCAAGGCAAACAAAGATATATCGCGATCGCTGTGCGAGACAAAAATAACGTTAATCCGTAGCCCACCTCCAGCATCAGGTGGGTTTTTTATTGTATCTTTAAAGTGGTTTTAGCTCTGCATTGTAGATGCTGGTTCGCCCCTCATTAATTTGTAACAGATATCTCCTAAATTCGGACAGTCCGTTATTTACAGTCTATTCTTAACTACACGCCGTGATACCTGTGTCATGATTGACAGGTATGACATCCATACGTCTGTAGATGAGGGAACTATGAAAAAAACAATCGTCGCGCTGTCTGCGCTTTTCCTGGCCGCTCCGGTGTTTGCTAACACGATTACACATGCATCCGATGAAACCGTTGCCGAAGCGCATAAGGGCGCTAACGCGGCAAAAGAGAAGCTGCATCAGGCGCAGAATAAAGGCGAGGAGCTGAAGCTGAAGTCGGAGCACGCAGCAGAAGGGAAAAGTGACACCATGGGCAGCAGGGTGAGTGAAAAATCTCAGGAAACCTGGCATAAGACCAAAGAAGGCACTGAAAAGGGCTGGAACAGCACCAAAGAAGGCGCCGAGAAGGGCTGGAATAAGACGAAAGAGGGCGCTGAGAAGGGCTGGGATAAGACAAAAGAAGGTACAGGTAAAGCCTGGGATAAGACCAAAGAAGGGTCTGAAAAAGCCTGGGATAAGACCAAAGAAGGCGCAGAGAAAGGTTGGGATAAAACCAAAGAAGGCGCTGAAGATCTGAAGAAAAAAGTGACCGAATAATCATACTGATTCGGAACATTAACAGCCCACGCAATGCGTGGGCTGTCGTGTTTATAGCATCTGCCAGACAAAACCCACTTTCAGCATTGTCTGGCGATGCGCGCTGCTGCTGGAAACAGAGGTATTTTTTAACTCAATAAATGGTGCCAGACTTTTGGTAAGCCGGTAGCTGACTTGCAGTTTCCCTTCTGCGTCTTCCCGGTGCTTGCGATACAGCGGTTGGTTGCTTTTCTTATATTTAATCCCGTAGTTTAGGGTCGTTCTGGCTATTTTGTAGCCGTTCATTAACTGCCAGATTTGGGTCTGCTTACGCGCTTTGCCTGTAGTCCTTTTTATCTCATAGCGATACATCAGCGATAGTTTCTGACGATCGCTATAGTGATAGCTCAATTTCACCTGTGGTTTATATTTACGGGAATTGGTTTTTCTGCTCCAGCCCATTTCCGGAGTGACATCCAGCAATGAGGACAAATGAAATTTCTGCTTCAAGTGATATTTTAATTCATCGTGGCCGTCGTGGCTCCATGCGGCGACTCCTGGGGACCGGGCAGAACGTTTATATTCCAGACCTGCACCGAAGCCGCCGGAAAAGCTATGGCTGATACCCAGGCTTTCTTTATGGATCTTATCGACATCGGCGATTTCATGGTAATACTTCAGCTCCAGCGCGCAGGCGTGATGAACCGCACTGCACAGGAACAGCAGCAGCGAAATAAGGTATTTCATGATGGATGGGCTCCGCGCCGCGCTATTGCGGCGAAGCGGCCCGCAGGGAAGGATTCCGCTGCGGGCGTTCAGTCAGTTGTTATTACCACTCAGAGTGCCAGTCGATCTCCGGCAGGGCGTCTGAATCGATAGCCTTATGCATATGATCCAGGCTGGAGGCCAACGGGCAGAGGGTTCCGACCTCGGTTTTACGGCAGTCCGGGGCGCGATACTCGGTTTTCAGCAGCGGGTGCTGGTTATCCAGCGACGTCAGGTTGCGAACCTGATCCAGACTCTGGGACTGGAACAGAATACGGATATAGCGCTGTCCGCTGTCGTTGTCACGCCAGCGTTCGAACACCAGGCTGCCTGCCGGCGGAATATTGCCCTGCGGGTAGTTGCTCTGCTGCCAGTTAAAGCCCAGCAGCGTACGCAGAAACGCAACGTTGGTATCATGGGCCACAATCAGCAGCCAGCGCGCTTCGGGCGGCCCTTTTGGGTCACGTTTACCGGGCTGTAGCGCCAGCGCTATCTGGTTAAGCAGCACCGAGCCGCCGCGCCGGGCCACCAGCGGAATATCGTTGGTCAGACTATATCGCAGGGTGAGCAGCGGCATCAGGGCTGCGACCTCTTCAGCGTTACGGGCATGCCCAAAGGCGACCTGTTCCGGCGGCAGATTTTCGCTCCAGCCCAGGCGAATGGTCTCTGCCATATTCGACAGTACATTCAGCCCCTGAATTGCGACCTTGCCATTGGCGCTGACCTGCGGCGTCCAGGGCTCATCGAAGGCCGGGCAATTATCGCCAGCGCAGACTGCCTGCTTCAGTCGGGCGACATCCCCGGCATAGCGCTGTTTTAGTTGTTCGGGAGAGCCCTTCATCGCCTTATCGATAGCGGCCTTCGCCTGCTGTGGATCCAGCGTAACCAGTCCCATTTTCAGCGCGTGAAACAGCGGGTCATGGTCACCCTTCAGGCCATGGATCGCGACGCCGCAGCCGGGAAAGGCGCCATCGGTCAGCGCCCTGGCGGTGGCGCGGGTACGCTGTAGCGGGCTGGCCCAGACATAGAGATCGCCCGGGGCGGGGCAGCCCGCCGACAACAGACCGTGCTGGCGCAAGCTCTCCGCTTCGGCCCGGCCTTTCAGCAGGGCGGCGGCATAGCCGTGACCGGTAAGCTCGCCGTCGCGGTTATACCAGACAGGCCAGGCGCGACCGCTTCCGGCCTCCATGGCGCTACGGTTGCCCGGCGTCGGGGGGCGAACTCCGTGGCGGCTGACCTCCACGACTTTTTCCAGCGTCCAGGAAGAAGCCGCCTGTGCGCTGCCTGCGGAAATGGCGGCAAGAAAAAGCCCCGCCAGGAATTGACGTAATCTAAACATGCTGTTGTCCTTATTGGTTTGATGTCGGCCTGAATCAGGCGCTGACAGAGTGCCTGAGGCTGTTGCGTCGGATAACAATCGCGGCGGTGATGCAGGACATCAGCACAGAGGCCAGTCCGGTCGCCACCCAGAATATCGACAGGGCATGGAAATTGTAGAGCGTTTGCCCCGCTTCGATAACGGACGTTTTACTGATGATAACACCGGTAATAAATTCGCCCACTCCGGCGCCGACATAGCTGGCGATGCCGATAGTGCCCAGCGCCGCGCCGGCGGCTTTCTTCGAGGAGATATCCACCGCGATAAGCCCCCCCAGGAAGCAGGTGAGCGCGCCAATAGAGGCGCCGAACAGCACCATGGCGCAGATATCGCTGTAATAGTGGCGAGGGAACCAGAGAATCAGCGCCAGACCCGCCAGATTCAGCATACCGATCAGGGCCGCCATAATGCTGCGGTTATTGGAAAAGAAGCGATCGGAGAGGACGCCGGCGATAAGGGTACCGGCAATACCGGCTACGGCGTTAACCCCAACGATACCGGATGCCTCCAGGGTGCTGTAATGTTTGGCCTGCTGCAGGAAGAAAATTCCCCACGAGTTAATAGCGTAACGGTCGACGTACATAAAGGCGGAGGCCAGCGCCAGAGTCCAGAGAGCCGGATTACGCAGCGAAAACAGCTGCTTTTTCAGTACCGAACCGCTGGTGTGGGTATCATCTTCTTCCTGAGGCGTCATAGCGGGGTAGCCGGCGCTTTGAGGAGAATCACACATCAGAAACAGAATCAGCACGATGCCCACCGCCCCCAGAGCGGCCGTGGTCAGGTAGCCAGCATGCCAGCCGTAGCCTGCAATGACTGCGGCGATAACGATGTAGGTCATCGCTTCGCCGATATTATGGGCGGTGGACCAGATACCGTAAAAAGTACCGCGTTCCTGATCGCCGTACCAGCGCGCCAGCGATACCGCGCAAGGGCCAACGCCCATCGACTGAGCCCAGCCGTTAATGCCCCAAAACAGCGTCAGCAGCACTACGTTAGTGGTTACACCCATCATCAGATTCATGACGGCGCTCAGCAGCAGGCCGAAAGCCATAAAGCGCACGACATTGGCGTGATCCGCCAGAAAGCCGTTGACCAGCTTGCCCACGGCGTAGGTGAAGAACAGAGCGGAGCCAATCACTCCGAGATCGGTGGGCGTTAGTCCCAAATCCACCAGGGCGCTTTTGGCCACGGTGAAAGAGAGGCGGCAGACGTAAAACATCACATAGGCGACGGTCATCGCCAGGAAGGTGCGCCAGCGTAGCAGGCGGAACGCCTTTTCGTTAGATCCCCCTCGCGATCGAATTGCGGGAGATGCTTTAAAAAAAGCCAGGATACCAGACATTGTTCTTACTCCACGGTAGGGATTGAATATCAACGTGGCTATGTGTTCACTGACTTCTTCCTTAGGTCATCGACTCTGTTTTGCGTTGGCGTTTCGTTGCGGACGCATTTCGCCGCTCCGATACCGCCAGGGCGCATCAGAGTGTTTCAGTTGGGCATACCACTATGCCTGCCGCAGCCTGATCTGTGCACAAAGGTGACTTTCCGCTGTCGCACATCAGCCAACGTCGTCGTTCAACGGCGGCTTGTTATTGTTCTGGCCGCCGTTTTGTCACAACCGGATTCCGGTTGTGAAGCTGCTACTTCAGTGGTTGGGCGATCATCTCCGCCAGCTGCGGATAGAGCGCTGGCGTACTCATTAATACCGGATTGCCGTGGGCCAGGCCGCCGTCTTCCAGGTAGCGATTGACGACGCCCCCCGCCTCCTGTACCAGAACCAACCCTGGCAGGCTATCCCAGGGATTCATATGCGGTTCGTAGTAGCCAATCAGGCGGCCGGCGGCGACCTGGGCTGTCATCAAGGCCCCGGATCCGCTACGAATGAACATGCCGCCGGCAGCGAGCAGATGGCCGATAAAGGGGACGAAATCTTCTGGCTTCACCCGATGCGAAGTACCCACGCCCATCACCCCTTCTTGCACCGTATGGGCGCCGTGTACCCTGATGCGCTCCTGGTTCAGGAAAGCGCCATGGCCACGGCAGGCGTGAAACAGCTCCTGGTGGTTGGGATCGCACACGACGCCGACGATAGGTTCGCCGCGATAAAGTATCGCCAGCGAGACGCACCAGGTGTGCAGGCCGTTCAGAAAGCAGGCGGTACCATCGATAGGGTCGACCACCCACAGATACTCCGAATCCCGGGGCTGTCCGCCGCTTTCTTCACCCAGGAAACCGTCATGTGGGAAGGTGGCGGTCAGGGTATCACGAACCAGATTTTCCACGTCACGGTCAGCCTGGCTTACCACATCCTGCAAGTCACTGCCTTTATGCTCTACGGCAAGCTTCTGACGCTTGCGGTAAAACGTCATGGCCCGCTGTGCCGCCCGCTCTGCCAGTTCGCAGGCGAACTGATAACGTCGCGCTATTTCCGCGGAGATTTCCGGGGGTAATTCTGTGGTCATATGTCGTTTTCCTTTTGATTGCACACGTGTGCAATTTCAGGGTTAAAAAAATGCCCGACCGGCAGAAGGCAGTATGGGCACATTTCCGACCCGGTTCTGTGATCCCTGCCAAATAAAACAAACATTCTGTTTTTGTGTAAATAAAATAATAATTTCGCTTAGCGGCGGGCAATTAACTGAACGGGAATCACCTTTTTAACCGGCGGGCGACTCTCGTCTTCCATACGCTGGATGAGCAGCGATACGGCTTCAGTGGCCAGCTGTTCCACATCCTGGCGCAGGGTGGTCAACTGCCGGGCGGCATATCCGGCTTCCGGAATATCGTCAAAGCCTATCAGCGGTAGCGTCGGAGTCGTCCTTCCCCGTTCCAGGGCATCGCGCAATCCCAAAGCCAGGGTATCGGTGGCACAGAACACGCCGTCGATACCCGGTTGCCTGATTAAGGGCTCAATCGCGTTGAATCCCGCATGGTAGTCGCTGCCGTGAACATCGATACAGGTAACGCCGCTCAGCGCCTGACAGAAAGCTTCCCGGCGCTGTCGGGTGCTAAAGTTAGCGGGCTGTTCGCCAATAAACGCCGGATGGCGGCAGCCGCGCTGCTGCAACCAGCGGGCGGCCTGACGCGCACCGTCGACGTTATCGCTATAAACCACGTCGGTACCCGGCAGGTCGGTGTCGCGATTGATGATTACTACGGGAATGCTACGGGCCACATATTCCTGGGCCAGCGACAACGGCGGCGCGCCGGAAGTCATAATAATCCCCGCGACGTGATAGCTCATCAGATCCCGCAGGCCGGGCGCTTGCTGGCAGCTATCTTCAGCGTTAACCAGCAGAGGAATCAGCCCCTGGCGCGCAAGCTGGTGGGTGAGGGGGCCGATCAACTGGTTGCGAAAGGCGTTGCTGAAGCCCGCGGTTACCAGCCCGACAAAATTGCTGCGTCCTTTGTTGATACTGCGGGCCAGAATATTGACCTGATAGCCCAGCGTCCGGGCCGCTTCTTCCACCCTGCGACGGGTTTCGGGCGCCACGGACGCCCCCGGGGTAAAGGCGCGCGAAACGGCGGAGCGGGAAACACCAGCCAGCCGGGCGACATCGCTGGCAGTAACCCATTTTTTCTCGGTGCTCATGGCTTCTCCGGTGGACGATAGCAGACTTCTACTCTACTGGAAGTGGTCTGTGCTATCTATCGTTCATAGGAAGCATCGCTTGCTTATGCGAAACTCCCGACGTCGTGGCTTCGACAGCGTAGCGACCTGCGTATACACTTTCCCCCGAAATTTTATTTGAGCCAGGATTACCCTATGACCTCGCTGCAAAGACCCGTACTGACGCTTCCGGACGGCGCCGATAAACTGTTACTGCACTCCTGCTGCGCGCCATGTTCAGGGGAAGTGATGGAGGCCATTCAGGCGTCGGGCATCGACTACACGATCTTTTTCTACAATCCGAATATCCATCCGCAGAAAGAGTATCTTATCCGCAAGCAGGAAAATATCCGCTTCGCGCAGCGGCACGGCGTACCTTTTGTCGACGCCGACTACGATACGGATAACTGGTTTGAGCGGGCAAAAGGGATGGAGTGGGAGCCGGAGCGTGGCGTTCGCTGTACCATGTGCTTTGATATGCGCTTCGAACGTACCGCGCTGTACGCCTGGGAGAACGGCTTTCGCGCCATCAGCAGTTCGCTGGGTATTTCACGCTGGAAGAATATGCAGCAAATCAATGACTGCGGGCGACGCGCCGTGGCGCCTTATGCCGGAATGCATTACTGGGACTATAACTGGCGCAAGCAGGGCGGTGCGGCAAGGATGGTGGAAATCAGCAAGCGCGAGCGTTTTTATCAGCAGGAGTATTGCGGCTGTGTTTATTCATTACGCGATACTAATCTGCACAGGAAGAATCAGGGGCGGCCGCTGATTAAGATAGGCGTTCGTTACTATGGCGACGACAGCGATGCGGAGTAACGTCAGCTCCCGGCAACAGAGGTGAAACGGATGGAAGCACAATATTGTCCAGACTGCGAAGGTTTACTGGTACAAGAGGGGGAGCGGGCCCACTGCCCTGACTGCGGGCGGGATTTTCAACTGCAGGCGCGCTGCCCAGAATGCCATCAGCCGCTGGAAGTGCTGAAAGCCTGCGGCGCGGTGGATTACTTTTGCCGTAACGGTCATGGTTTGATCTCGAAAAAGCGGGTGATCTTTGCCCCCGGCGCCGGTGATTAGAGATCGCCGCACGCCTCGCCGTGCTCCCACAGATCTTTTAGCGCTGGTGGGGCGCTAGCCTCCGGCACCAGCAGGATCAGATCCTGATACTGCGTGCTGACGTGGCGGGTCCAGGTTATCTGGATCCGGTAGTAGCGTTGGTCGCCCCGGCCGGGGGAGTTCGGGCGCCCGGGGGGCAGCCCCAGCGGCAGCACCTGGCGCAGAATATCGCATACCCGGCGGCGGCTCGCTTCGTCGAGCGTGGCCAGTATGATGCGCCGCCGGGCGGAAAGGCGAGGAATCCAGGCAAAGCCGCCTTCACGGGCCAGCTCTACGATGGCGTCATCGGTCAGTTCGGGAAAGATCTCCATTACAGAACGCCCACTGTTTTCCACGCCTGCTCAATGGCGCCAGCGACTGCGTGGTCAAAGCGCCGACGGGCGTGATTCAGAGTCAGTTGCGCAAAGGTGGCGAAGTTGGCATCCTGGGGCAGTTCGCTGTCGCACAGCGTATCGTACCAGACGCGTCCGGCTTGCTCCCAGGCGTAGCCGCCCAGCGCGCTGGCCGCCAGATAAAAGGCGCGATTGGGGATGCCGGAATTCAGATGGACGCCGCCGTTATCTTCCCGGGTTTTGACAAAATCATTCATATGGCCAGGTTGGGGATCCTTGCCCAGCAGTGGATCGTTATAGGCACTGCCGGGATCGGACATTGAACGTAACCCCTTGCCGTTAATTCCTGACGCCAGCAGATCGGCGCCGATCAGCCAGTCGGCCTCATCGGCGCGCTGGCGCCTGTGATATTGCTTCACCAGACTGCCGAACACGTCCGACAGCGATTCGTTCAGGGCGCCCGCCTGTTCAAAATAGACCAGCGCGGCTTCGTGCTCGGTTACGCCGTGGCTCAGCTCGTGGGCCACCACGTCGATAGCAATAGTAAAGCGGTTAAAAATTTCGCCGTCGCCATCGCCGAATACCATCTGCTGGCCGTTCCAGAAGGCGTTCTGATACTCCTGCCCGTAGTGGACGGTGCCGATAAGCGACATACCCTGGTTATCCAGCGAATCGCGCTGGTATTCACGCCAGAAAAAGTCGTGAGTGATACCCAGATAGTCGTAAGCTTCGTCCACGGCGCTGTCGCCGCTGGCGGGCTGGCCCTCTTTACGCGCTGATACGCCGGGAAGCTGTTCCTGATGCTTCGCGTCGTAGATATCGCGCGTCAGCGTGCCTTTAGCGCCAGCGGCGGCATGGCGTTGCCGGGGGTAGCCCTGGGCCATTAGCGTCTGTACGTGGGTTAGCGTCTGAAGAGCGCAGCGCTGCTGGGGCGCCGAGCCGTGGGTGATAATTCGGGCCAGGATATAGGGTGGAATTACGCCGGGAAAATGGTTACGTCTCATATGGCCTCCCTGATATCGGATGCCTTCCGGTACGTCGCTTAAGTATAGCCGCCGGAAGACGTACCGGTGGTTCAGGGGGCTTTTTTTGCGCGTTGCTTTTTTTCGGGCGTGACGCGGGTCACCTGGCTTTCCACCCAGCCATCCGCCAGGCGGGTGGTCAGGCTGTCGCCAGCGTGTACCTGGGCGGTCTGTTTCAGCACTTTGCCGTCAGCGGCGGAGGTCACGCTATAACCACGGGCAAGGGTCGCCAGCGGGCTAACGGCCTCCAGATGAGTCAGGGCGCTGGCGAAGCGCTCGCGGGTGGCGCTCAGGCGTCGGGACAGGGTCTGAGACAGCCGATACTCCAGATTCTGAACCCGGCTGGCGGCGCGATGGATACGGGGTAGCGGCTGCTGCTGGTCAAGTCGCCGGCCCAGACGCAGCTGACGCTCATTCGCGCGCTTCATTTGCTGCTCCAGGGCGCCGTCCATTCGCTGGCGCAGTCGGATAAGTGCGGTCTGCTGGCGGGCCAGTCGCAGCTGCGGATGCTGCTGCTGCAGACGGTGATTCACCTGGGCATAGCGCCGGGCGCAACCGGCCAGGTAATAGTCCATCGCCATTTCCAGCCGGTGCTGTTGGCCCTGGAGCTGGCGCAGCAGCTCCTGCTGATTGCGGCTGACGATCTCCGCTGCGGCTGAAGGGGTCGGGGCACGCAGATCGGCCACGAAGTCGGCGATGGTGACATCGGTTTCATGGCCCACGGCGCTGACAACGGGAATGCGACTGGTGAAAATGGCCCGGGCCACCCGTTCGTCGTTAAAGCTCCACAGATCTTCCAGCGAACCGCCACCGCGCCCGACGATCAGTACGTCACACTCATTACGGCGGTTAGCCAGTTCGATGGCGCGTACGATCTGCGCGGGCGCTTCGGCGCCCTGAACGGCGGTAGGGTAGATAACCACCGGCAGCGAGGGATCGCGGCGCTTCAGTACATGCAGAATATCGTGCAGTGCGGCGCCGGATTTCGACGTCACCACCCCCACCCGGTGGGCCGGGGCGGGCAGCGCCTGCTTCAACGCCGGATCGAACAGACCCTCTTCGCTAAGCTTTTGCTTAAGGCGTTCGAACTGCTGTTGCAGCAGACCATCGCCGGCGGGCTGCATGCTTTCGGCGATAATCTGGTAGTCGCCGCGCGGCTCATAGAGCGTGATATTGGCCCGAATCAGCACCTGCTGGCCCTGTTCCGGTCGGAAAGTGACGCGGCGGTTGCTGTTGCGGAACATGGCGCAGCGCACCTGGGCGCCGTCGTCCTTCAGCGTGAAGTACCAGTGGCCGGAAGCCGGGCGGCTAAAGTTGGAGATTTCGCCGCTTATCCAGACCTGGCCCATTTCGCGTTCCAGCAGCTGGCGCACCGTCTGGTTAAGACGAGTGACGGTAAAAACGGAGGCGGGGAGAGTCGAAGGCATGTGAGCTGGATCAAATTCCAAATCAGCAGGTTATTCAGTCGATAGTACCGCTCCGACAGGTGAAGGCAAGTTTTTTAGCAAAAAAATGTAGATGCAACCGATTACCACCTGTATAATGCCGCGGCAATATTTTATCTGTTCTCCAACTCCCCAGGTCGAGATATTGCCCATGCTACGTATCGCTAAAGAAGCACTCACGTTTGACGACGTTCTGCTGGTTCCCGCACACTCCACCGTTCTGCCGAACACTGCCGACCTCAGTACTCAACTGACCAAAACCATTCGCCTGAATATTCCGATGCTCTCTGCGGCCATGGATACCGTGACCGAAGCGCGTCTGGCGATTGCGCTGGCGCAGGAAGGCGGTCTTGGTTTTATTCACAAGAATATGTCCATTGAGCGCCAGGCCGAAGAGGTTAAGCGCGTGAAGAAACACGAAAGCGGCGTGGTGACCGACCCGCAGACCGTTCTGCCTTCCACCACCCTGCAGGAGGTGAAAGAGCTGACCGAACGTAACGGCTTTGCCGGTTACCCGGTGGTTAACGAAGCTAACGAGCTGGTGGGTATTATCACCGGTCGCGACGTGCGCTTTGTGACCGACCTCAGCCAGCCCGTCAGCGCCTATATGACTCCGAAAGAGCGTCTGGTTACCGTGCGCGAAGGCGAAGCCCGCGACGTGGTACTGACCCGCATGCATGAGAAGCGCGTTGAGAAGGCGCTGGTGGTGGACGAAGGCTTCCATCTGCGCGGTATGATCACCGTTAAGGATTTCCAGAAAGCCGAACGTAAGCCGAACGCCTGTAAAGACGAGCATGGCCGTCTGCGCGTCGGCGCTGCGGTTGGCGCGGGCGCCGGTAACGAAGAGCGTATCGACGCGCTGGTCGCTGCGGGTGTCGACGTACTGCTGATCGACTCCTCACACGGCCATTCCGAAGGGGTGCTGGAGCGAATTCGCGAAACCCGGGCCAAATATCCGGATCTGCAAATCATCGGCGGCAACGTTGCGACCGCCGCCGGCGCGCGCGCGCTGGCCGATGCCGGCGTCAGCGCCGTGAAAGTGGGGATCGGCCCCGGCTCTATCTGTACCACCCGTATTGTGACCGGGGTAGGGGTTCCGCAAATCACTGCCGTTTCCGACGCCGTCGAGGCGCTGGAAGGCACCGGCATTCCGGTTATCGCCGACGGTGGTATCCGTTTCTCCGGTGATATCGCTAAAGCTATCGCCGCCGGCGCCAGCGCGGTGATGGTCGGCTCCATGCTGGCGGGCACCGAAGAGTCTCCGGGGGAGATCGAACTCTATCAGGGCCGCGCCTTTAAATCCTACCGTGGGATGGGCTCGCTGGGCGCGATGTCCAAAGGCTCTTCCGATCGCTACTTCCAGAGCGACAACGCCGCCGACAAACTGGTGCCGGAAGGCATTGAAGGGCGAGTCGCCTATAAGGGCCGCCTGAAAGAGATAGTGCACCAGCAGATGGGCGGCCTGCGCTCCTGTATGGGCCTGACCGGCTGTGGTACTATCGACGCCCTGCGGACTAAAGCTGAGTTTGTACGCATCAGCGGCGCGGGGATTCAGGAAAGTCACGTTCACGACGTGACCATCACCAAAGAGTCCCCCAACTATCGTCTGGGCTCCTGATATTACTCGCCCGGCCTCTGCGCCGGGCGATTTACTTTAATTGCTACTGCCTCGGAATAAACGTCAATGACGGAAAACATTCATAAACATCGCATACTTATTCTCGACTTCGGTTCTCAGTATACCCAGCTGGTGGCGCGCCGCGTGCGTGAACTGGGCGTGTACTGCGAACTCTGGGCGTGGGATGTGACTGAAGAACAGATTCGTGAGTTTAACCCTAACGGGATTATTCTTTCCGGCGGTCCGGAGAGCACCACGGAAGCTAACAGCCCGCGTGCGCCGCAGTATGTCTTTGAGGCGGGAGTGCCGGTATTCGGCGTGTGCTACGGCATGCAGACCATGGCGATGCAGTTGGGCGGCCATGTTGAAGGCTCCAGCGAGCGTGAATTCGGCTATGCCCAGGTGGAAGTCACCACCAATAGCATGCTGGTGGAAGGCATTGAAGATGCCCTGAGCGCCAGCGGTAATCCGCTGCTGGATGTCTGGATGAGCCACGGTGACAAAGTCACCGCCATCCCCGACGGTTTTGTCACCGTCGCCAGCACCGAAACCTGCCCGTTCGCCATTATGGCTAACGAAGAAAAACGCTTCTACGGCGTGCAGTTCCACCCGGAAGTCACTCATACCCGCCAGGGCCTGCGGATGCTGGAGCGCTTCGTGCGCGATATCTGCGGCTGCGAAGCGCTGTGGACTCCGGCGAAAATCATCGACGACGCCGTTGAGCGCATCCGCCAGCAGGTGGGTAACGATAAGGTGATCCTCGGCCTGTCCGGCGGCGTGGATTCGTCTGTGACCGCAATGCTGCTGCACCGCGCCATTGGCGATCGCCTGACCTGCGTCTTCGTAGACAACGGTCTGCTGCGTCTGAACGAAGCGCAGCAGGTGATGGAGATGTTCGGCGACCACTTCGGTCTGAACATCGTTCACGTCCCGGCGGAAGATCGCTTCCTGTCGCAGCTGGCGGGGGTCGATGAGCCGGAAGCCAAGCGTAAAACCATCGGTCGCGTGTTCGTGGAGGTGTTCGACGAAGAGGCGCTGAAACTGGAAGACGTGAAGTGGCTGGCCCAGGGAACCATCTATCCGGATGTAATCGAGTCCGCGGCCTCTGCTACCGGCAAGGCGCACGTGATTAAGTCTCACCACAACGTGGGCGGCCTGCCGAAAGAGATGAAGATGGGCCTGGTCGAACCGCTGAAAGAGCTGTTTAAAGACGAAGTGCGCAAGATTGGTCTGGAGCTGGGGCTGCCGTTCGATATGCTGTATCGCCATCCGTTCCCGGGGCCGGGTCTGGGCGTACGCGTGCTGGGCGAAGTGAAGAAAGAGTACTGCGACCTGCTGCGTCGCGCCGACGCTATCTTCATTGAAGAACTGCGTAAGGCCGATCTGTACGACAAGGTCAGCCAGGCATTCACCGTCTTCCTGCCGGTGCGTTCGGTCGGCGTTATGGGTGACGGCCGTAAGTACGACTGGGTGGTTTCCCTGCGCGCGGTGGAGACCATCGACTTTATGACCGCTCACTGGGCGCATCTGCCTTATGAATTCCTGGGTCGCGTTTCTAACCGCATCATCAATGAAGTGGATGGCATCTCCCGCGTGGTGTATGACATCTCCGGCAAGCCGCCGGCAACCATTGAGTGGGAATAAACTGATAACCCTTCCTGTGTTTTCATGAACAGGTAAAAATGCAATCAACCCTCTGTGTTTTTACAGGGGGTTTTTATTTATGTGCATTCGTGTTTCCTCACTCCTGTTCACACTTTTTAGCGGTATTTCTCACGGGGAACGATGGTCAAGTTATGTTTCATTCGTAATTGAATGATAATAAAGGATTTAACCATCATGTAGCGGTTTGTTGTTTTATGATGACTTGCGGGTAAGGGAATTATTTTTTATATGAGGCGACACAATTTGTGATTCCGGGGCTGATAGTGCTCCGGAGGTTTTGCCAGCGTCTTAAGCGTTAATACACTGAAATAAGAGAAGATCCGCAAAGGCTCGCTAAAAGCCTTTTAGCGAGCCTTTGCGGGCGCACATTGTTTATTCAGGGGCAGGATTTTTTTGCCCGAAAATATTTGTAAGCGCCAGTTCTTCCTGCATTGGTAGAGCGCTGTCTGTTGAAATGCTGTCGCAACATGCCCTTCTTTTGTATATCCCATTGACATATCCCATGATTACCTTATGCTGGCTCTGTGTACAAAACTTCACCACGGGAGGTGAGGATGGAAAAGACAACCGTATTCAAAAGCAACCGTAGCCAGGCGGTGCGTCTGCCAAAAGCGGTAGCTTTACCGGAGGATGTCAAACACGTGGATATCGTCGCGGTAGGGCGAACGCGCATTATTACTCCCACAGGCGAAAGCTGGGACAGCTGGTTTGATGGTGAGAGCGTGACGTCTGACTTTATGGCCGCCCGTGAGCAGCCTGGTGATCAGGACAGGGAAGGGTTCTGATGCTCAAATACATGCTGGATACCAATATCTGTATCTATACAATTAAAAATAAACCTCAGGCAGTCCGGGAGGCGTTTAATCAGCATTACGGGCGGATGTGTATCAGCTCTGTCACTATGATGGAGCTGATTTACGGCGCGGAAAAATCTGTCAGCCCGGAGAAAAACCTGCGCGTGGTCGAAGGATTCATCGCCCGGCTGGAGGTGCTGAATTATGGTATCGATGCGGCGGTACAGGCGGGGCAAATCCGGGCAGAACTGGCAAGAGCAGGTACGCCCGTTGGTCCGTATGACAGCATGATTGCGGCCCACGCTCGCGCACTGGGTTTAATTCTGGTGACGAACAATACCCGTGAGTTCGAACGTATTAATGGATTACGTCTGGAAGACTGGAGTATTAGCTAAGTTATTTAGTTCAAAGACAATGACAGGGGAATGATTTAACGTCTGGCGCATAAAAGCGATAAACCCCCTCTAATCCCGCGTGAATGCGGGCTTTTTTGTTTTTGGGCCCGCCTTGTGCTACTGAATACGGACACTTGTACTAACGACGAATTAATCAAATCGGGAGAACGCAAGATGTCTGATAAACCCACTGTTGCGCTTCTTGGCCCGGGGGCAATCGGGACCACTATCGCCGCGTTATTGCATGACGTTGGCCAGACGCCGGTGCTTTGCGGGCGTACCGCGCATCCGCAGTTAATTTTGCGGCACGATGAGGAGGCGATCGTGGTGCCAGGCCCGGTATTGAACGAGCCGGCGGCTATTGATCGCCCGTTCAGTCTGGTGTTCGTCGCGGTGAAAACCACCCAGGTCGCTGACTGCGCCGGCTGGCTGGCTGCGTTGTGTGATAAAAATACCGTGGTATGCGCGCTGCAAAATGGCGTCGAGCAGGAAAGCCAGTTAGCGCCCTACGTCAACGGCGCGACGGTGCTGCCTTCGGTGGTCTGGTTTCCGGCCCAGCGTGAGCCGGATGCCTCAGTCTGGCTGCGCGCCAAGCCGCGCCTTACCCTGCCCGACGTGCCGCAGGCAGGGCGGATAGTTAATGCGCTCAGTGGTTCAGGGTGCGCGGTTGAGCTATCAGCCGATTTTATCTCCGTCGCCTGGCGTAAGCTGCTGCAAAACGCGGTCGCGGGTCTGATGGTGCTGGCTAACCGGCGTGCCGGAATGTTCTCGCGAGAAGATATCATCGAACTGGCGCTGGCTTATCTGCGCGAATGCCTGGCGGTGGCCCGTGTCAGCGGCGCGTCGCTGAACGATGATGTTCCCCGGGAGATCGTCGATCTTTTCCGCCGCGCTCCTGCTGATTTAGGCACCTCAATACTTGCCGACCGCCAGGCTAATCGCCCGCTGGAGTGGGATATCCGCAATGGCGTGATACAGCGTTATGGTCGCGCTCACGGTATTCCTACCCCCATTAGCGACGTGCTGCTACCCTTGCTGGCGGCAGGGAGCGAGGGGCCGGGATAAGGCTTATCTCCCTGCGGGCTCGATGAGTGATTAGCTGATACGTTGTGCGGCTGCCGCGGGGGCCGGTTGCGCGTTTTGGTCTTCCGCTCCGCGGATGAATCGCGCTCGCCAGGGTTTTAGCACCAGCAGCGCCAGAAGGGCGCAGGTAATGTCCAGGCTAATGGCGCAGCCGAAGACCAGGTTCCAGCTGGCGGTATGCTGATAAAGCAGCGCCGCCAGCGGCCCGCCGAAGACCGAACCTATGCCCTGAGAAATATAAAGCCAGCCGTAATTGGTGGTAGCGAAGCGGGTGCCGAAGGTATCGGTCAGAGTGGCGGGAAACAGCGAGAAAATCTCGCCCCAGCCGAAAAATACCACGCCGGAAAGCAGCACGAACAGCAGCGGGTCGTCCTTGCACAGCAGCCACAGCGTCATGGCGATGCCTTCCAGACCAAAGGCGCAAAACATCATCTTTTCCCGGCCGATGCGGTCAGAGAGATAACCGCATACCGGTCGGGTCAGACCATTCATCACACGATCGATGGTCATGGCCAGCGGCAGCGCCGCCATACCCAGAATGGTGATGGAGGTGATACCAAAATCACCGGCGAAGATGGCCATTTGCGACGTCACCATCAGGCCGGAAGTCGACATCATGGCCATCATGGCGAACATCAGCCAGAACAGCGGCTGGCGTAGCATTTCCCGGGGGGTAAAACTGCGGGCGCTGACGTTAAGTGGCGTATCGACCTGTTGTGCTGGCTGGGGTTTTGGTGCGCGCAGCCCCTGGCCGGCGATAAACCCTATTACCGCCATCAGCAGGCCGAACTGCCACAGGGTATTTTCCAGCCCTTTTGTCGCCAGCGCGATGGTGATTGGGAAGGTGGTCAGTATTGCGCCCATACCGTATCCTGCGGCCACCATGCCGGTCGCGAAGCCGCGCTTATCCGGGAACCAGCGCACCATCAGCCCGACCACGCCAATATAGACAATACCGGTTCCCAGACCGCCCAGCACGCCGTAATAGAGATACAGCTCCGTCAGGGAGTTGATTCGGGCCGCCAGCATCCAGCTGATGCCGGTTAATACCGTGCCCAGAGTAATCAGGCGGCGTGGGCCAAAGCGGTCGATTAGCCGCCCCTGAAACGGTGAAAAGAAGGTTTGTAGAATAATCAACAGTGAAAAGGTGAGCTGAATTTCCGCCAGCGGCGCCTGCAACTTTTCCATCATGGGCCGGGTAAAGAGCGCCCAGACGTATTGCGGGCTGGAGATCGAAATCATGCAGACTAACCCCAGCGCCAGCTGGCCCCATTTCATTTTATGACTGGCAACAACTTCGCCCGATATCGTGGTATTGGTCATATCGCCGCTCCGGTTCAGTGAGAGTGAACCTGCGTTGCATCAACCGTGCCATACCAAAAAAATCAGCATTCAGCCCATATTGGTCAAGGGCTGGCGCACTGGTATTGCCATAATGAAGGCGTTGCTGGTTGCCCTGTCATGAAGCAGAAGGGGCGTTTGGGGTGCAACGGAAAGCGTTTCACGACTATTTTGTGGCGTGCTTTCTGGTTTTCCTTTTTGGGGCTGGACAGGCAGCTCCAAAAGCGCGATTTACTTTGCTGGAAATGTGGACATGGGATGAATGGCCGGCATTCGCGGTTGTCCGGAGCGGGCGTTGCAGGTGACTTGCGTTGAGCCGGAAATGGCGATGGCGGCACCGGAGTTTCTGACGGTACTGAGCGCCATCATGCAGATGCCAGCGCATGTGCTACCTCAATCGGGTTAGAACCCGTCGCTTATGTGGTTTTTGGGCTGGAATAAGTCGATAATTAGTCGATGATTCTTTACTCAAAGGGACAGGTTCGGGGTATGATCCGGGCCCGTTATCGCAGCAAGGCGCAGAAGCGGTTATGACGTTACTGGCGTAAGACGTTATCCTGGGAAGCGGTCAGGCTGGTTTGCTGGGCGCTGACTTTTTCCTGATGGTGGTGCCATGCGCCGATGGAAGAGTAAACGAAGCGGGCAAAGAAAACGATAAAGCTGATAAGCAGTACGATACGGATCATGCGACCGTTCGATCGCTGTCGTTTTCGCGTGCCGGTAAACTGTGTCACGAAGAGGTCCTGTCGGTAAGCCCGGGTGGGCGATAGTTTCATTAGGGCACAGCAGGAATGTGGGGTCAATGTTTGTACTGTAAAAAAACGTCAGATGTCTGAGATGTTATATAAGTGTTTTTAATTAATCACCGGCTTGCTGGAAAAAAACGGTGTACATAAAAAAACAACCTTAAATAGTCATTGCAGGCTATGTAAATTGATTTTAATCAATTTTAACTTTCAGTGAGTCACTAAAATCAGCACTCACTTAAGAGAGGGGGAGCTGTGAGCCACTTTTCACCACAACGGTCAGGTTGGATGCCTGTCTGAAAATACCGTCAGGGATCTTCTGGTATTCTGAAGGACATCTAATGCAATTATCTGGCTGGTACCAACGACATAAAAATAAATGGTGGTGTCTTCCGTTAATTATTCCGGTTTTGATTCACCCACTAGCATTTTATTTTTCTGTCTATACGGAGCTGCACGGTGTTCGTGTGGTTCTTTACTATATGATGCCGGCGTTGATGCTGGCGCTGATGATGATCTTTAGCTGGGCGGCTCTGCCGGGGATCCTGCTGTCTATACTGCTTCATTACTTACCGCTGCGCGGCAGCTTTGACGGATTTGCCTCGGCGTTGCACTATTTATTGACGCTGACTATCTGCTGGGGCGGCTACAGTCTTTTTGTGCCGCGGCGTAATAACGTCAAGTTTGGCAATATGTATCAGACGGCGGCCCGTATGTTCTGGCTGGTATTTTGCAGCTCAACCCTCTTTTTTATGCTGTATCAGAGCGCTATTCGCTTTGGTTTATATGCGGCTCAGGTCAGCCTGTTGGGAAGTAATCCATGGAAAATCAGTACGCTGATTAATTATCAGGCGCAGCTGGTGAGCTGTCTTACCGGTTTGCCGTTTTGCTATTTTATTATTCGTATGTTGCGCCATCCCCGCTTTGCGCGCAGCTTTTTCTCGCAGATGCGCGCCCAGTTTCATCCCAATACCACCCGGCTGGAGCTGGGGTTGTGGTGGTGCTGCATTTTGCTGTTGATGAGCCTGCTGCTGCTACCGCTTACCGACGCCAGTACCATCTTTAATACCAACTACACCTTTACGTTAATGCTGCCGGTGATGATCTGGGGAGCTATGCGTTTCGGTTTTCTGTTTATCACTACGGTCTGGACGGTCATGCTGCTTATCGTCAGCCACTATTTTTACCGTTACCTGCCGCCCGGCCTTGATTTCGATAATCAGATGGCGCTGACCGTCTCCTGCTTTCTGGTGTTCTCATTTTCCATCTACCTGATGGCGGAAGTGACGACGCGCCAGCGCGTCAGTCATGAAAAAGTGCGCTATGCAGCCTATATCGATCCCGTGGTGCAGATGCCGAATCTGCGTGCCCTGAACCGGGATCTCAACAGCCATGCAGGTTCGATGCTGTGTCTGCTGCGCTTTCCGGAGCTTGAACTACTGAGCCGTAATTACGGTATGCTGCTGCGCATTACCTTTAAGCAGGAGTTGGCGAACTGGTTGAACGGCATGTTGCTGGAAGGGGAACAGCTCTATCATTTGTCCAGCGATGAACTGGCGCTGCGCCTGAATGGTGAAACCCAGAAGGAGCGCATCGAGGCGCTGGATGAACAGATTCGGCAGTTTCGTTTTAGCTGGGACGGTATGCCGTTTCAGCTCCAGGTCGGGATTAGCTACAGCTATGTACGCGCTCCGGTGGTTCATCATCACCTGTTGCTGGGGGAGCTCGGCACCATGGCGGACCACTCGGTGCATACCGGCTACCCGGAAAGCCTGCAGCTTTATGGCGCCCGCCATGTGCAGAACGCAGTAAAGAGCAAGGTGGATATGATGAACCATCTGCAGCGAGCGCTGGATAACGATGGTTTCTTTCTGTTGGCCCAGCCCATCGAAGGGGTGCGCGGCGACATCTATCATGAAGTATTGTTGCGCATGAAGGATGAAAACGGCGAGACTGTCGAGCCAGAATGTTTTCTGCCGGTGGCTCACGAATTTGGCCTGTCGTCGAAGATAGATCTGTGGGTGCTGGAAAAAACCATGGCCTTTATTTCCGATCATCGCGAAGTCTTGCCTGCCTGCCGCTTATCGGTGAATCTGACGCCGGCGTCGGTATGCCGCCCGCGTTTTGTGAATGACGTTCAGCGCCTGCTGAAACGCTATGATGTCCAGGCCTGGCAACTGGTGTTCGAGGTGACAGAGAGCCACTCGCTGACCAACGTTGAACAGGCGGGACGCACGCTTTCAGCGTTGCAGCACATGGGCTGTCGGGTGGCGATTGACGACTTTGGCACCGGTTACGCCAGCTATGCGCGCCTGCGTGACCTGAACGCTGACATTATGAAAATCGATGGCAGCTTTATCCGCAATCTGCTGGCCAGCAGTCTCGACTATCAGATTGTGGCTTCCATTTGCCAGCTGGCGCGTACCAAGAAGATGCAGCTGGTGGCCGAATCGGTTGAAAACGAAGAGACCCGGGAGGCCATCCGTAAGCTGGGGATTGACTATATGCAGGGCTGGGCTATTGGGCGCCCTCAGCCGCTGGCAACGCTGGCACAAGGCAAATAGCAAGGGTCGCCTGACGGCGGCCCTTATGGTTTATCAGGCGCCCGGTGCTGGCTCCTCTTCAATATTTAGCTTCCAGCCAGTGACGCTGCGCCAGTATTGCTGTTCTTTTTCCAGATCCAACAGTGACAGTGCGTTCTGGCTGAACCAGCCGTGGGGAAAACGCAGCGTCCAGTGATGGTCGTCGGTTTCCAGTACCAGCGTGGGGGGCGGGGTCGACGCCTGACGTTGATTATTCAGCAACACGCCCAGGCGCAGCAGCTTAATCAGTGGAATAAACTGTTTCTTTTTAAACAGCGTGAAGCGCGGTAGCTCATCAAGCTTAATGGCCTTACGGTGATAGCGTACCAGGGTTGCCATTAGCATCTGTTGCTCCTGGGTAAAACCAGGCAGATCGCTGTGCTGAAGAATATAGGCTGAATGGCGGTGCAGGCCGCTGTGGTTAATATTTAGCCCCACTTCATGCAGCATGGCGGCCCACTTGAGCAATACCGCCATCTGCGGATTGGCGAGCCTGGGATTCTGCTCCTGCCACTGTTCGAACATTCGCAGAGTCATTTCCAGCACCCGTTTCGCCTGCTCGCTGTCGATATTGTACTGGCTTGCCAGGCTCTGGGCCGTGCGACTACGGATATCCTGATGGCGAAAACGGCCCTCCATCTCGTACAGCACGCCTTCGCGCAGAGCGCCATCGGAAAGGCGCAGTTCTTTAATACGCAGCGAGTCGAAAACGCCGCACAGAATCGCCAGTCCAGGCACAAAGACCGCCCGACGTTCATCGGACAGGCCGGGCATTTTAAGCGAGCTGATGCGTTTATATTTCAGAACCTCGTTGCACAGTAGCTCCAGGCGTTCCGGTGTGATCATGCCATCTTTTTCGCCCATCGCCTGCAATATTTCATGGGCCGCCTTGATGGTACCGGAAGCGCCCAGGGCGACGTTCCAGCCTTCGATGCGAAACTGCCAGGCCAGGCCTTCCAGCTTCTGGGTAGCGGCCAGCCTTGCGCGGTTAAACCGGGCAGGAGAGATCTCGCCTTCCGGGAAGAAATTCTGCCCGAAGCTGACGCAACCCATGCGTCGGCTTTCCACCAGTCGCGGTTCGAAATTTTCGCCGATCACCAGTTCGGTAGAACCGCCGCCAATATCGATAACCAGCTTGCGCCCCCGTTCCGGCTGAGTATGTTCCACACCCATAAAAATCAGGCGCGCTTCTTCGTTACCGGAGATGATTTCAATCGGGTAGGGGATGACAGCCTCGGCGCGTTTCAGAAACTCCGCCGCATTCGCCGCCTGACGCAGGGTATGGGTGCCGACGATAGAGACATTGGCGGCGCTGAATCCCTGGAGCCGTTCAGCGAACAGCGCCAGGCAGGCCAGACCGCGATCCATGGCCTCTTCGCTCAGGATGTTATCGGCGTCAAGACCATCGGCCAGATGAACGCGCTGCTTAAGGCGGCCGATTATCTGCATTGCGCCATCCACCACCCGGGCGATGACCATGTGAAAGCTATTTGAGCCGAGATCGACCGCTGCGAACTCCTGCGGTCGGGGGGCTTGTTGAGTGATCGGCATAGATATTATTCAGGCTGTTCCAGAGATTTGATGTATTCATAAATCGCCTGCTGCGAGCGTACTTTACGGCGGTTACCGCGCGGTACATAGCGATTACTGAGCTCTTTGTCGATGATGCGCGCCTTAACGGTGTCGCTAAACAGAATAGCGATAATGTCCAGCACTCGCTGCTTCAGGCGTGGATCAAGCAGGGCAACGGCGACTTCAATGCGGTAATCGATGTTACGCGTCATCCAGTCCGCCGAAGAGAGGAAGACTTTTTTGTCGCCCCCGTTTTCAAAGACGTAGACCCGATCGTGCTCCAGGTAACGATCGACGATGCTGATGACCCGAATATTTTCGCTGATACCTTCCAGATCGGGGATCAGCGAACACATGCCGCGCACCAGCAGATTCACGGGGACACCGGAACTGGAGGCGGCATACAACCGATCCACCAGGCCTTTATCGACCAGGTTATTCAGCTTCAGAGTAATGCCTGAAGGCAGTCCCTGTTGCGCGTTGGCGATTTCGTTATCCACCAGTTCGTAGAGCAGGCGACGCGAGTTCTGTGGCGAAACCATCAGGTGGTCGAAGCTCACGGGTCGATAGGGGTTTTCAATAAAGTTAAATACCCGGCGCACCTCGTTGGTAATACGGGCGTCGGCAGTCAGCAGCGAGTAGTCGGTATAAAGACGCGCAGTCTTTTCGTTGAAGTTGCCGGTACCGATATGGGCGTAGCGTACCACCTGCTCGCCTTCGCGCCGGGAGATCAAAAACAGCTTGGCGTGAATTTTCAGTCCCGGCGCTGAAAAGATGACGTGCACCCCGGCTTCGGTCAGGCGTTTGGCCCAGTGAATGTTGGCCTCTTCATCGAAGCGCGCCTGAAGCTCCACCACCACCGTGACCTTTTTGCCGTTGTGGGCGGCGTGGATCATTGAATCGATAATGCGCGAATCTTTGGCCACCCGATAGATATTGATTTTGATAGAAATCACATTTGGATCGAAGGAGGCCTGGCGCAGTAATTCCAGAACGTGTTCGAAGGTGTGGTAGGGATAATACAGCAGTACATCGCGTTCGCGGATGGCGTCGAAACCGTTACGGAAACGATCGAACCAGATATGACGCAGACGCGGCATCGGCTTATTCACCAGGTTGGCTTTACCCACGTTGGGAAAGTCGATGAAGTCCTTAAAATTGTGGTAGCGGCCACCGGGAATAATAGAGTCATAGCGCGAGATCGACAGTTTGTCGGCCAGCAGCTGCACCATGGCGTCCGGCATATCGCGCTGATATACGAAGCGTACCGGCTCGGCGGTCAGGCGCTGCTTCAGGCTGGAGGACATTAATTCCAGCATTCCTGACTCCATTTCATGCAACAGCTCGTATTCGGCGTCGCGGGTCATTTTCATGGAGTAGGCGTTCAGGGCGTCGTAGTCGAAGAAACCGCTAAAGATCTCATCCAGGCAGTAGCGCATGATGTTATCCAGCAGGATCATTGGCTTCCGGCGGCGCGGTGTTTCTGGCGGCAGGTTAACGAAGCGCGGCACCTTATCGGAAGGGATCTCCAGCAGCGCATACTTAATATCCGAGCCGCGAATGATTTCGACCGTCAGGTAGGTGTAATCGTCTTTCAGAAACTGAACCAGATCGGTTTCCCGGGTAATCAGGATCGGCGTAATGTGCGGACGCAAATAGTGCTTAAAATAATGGCGCAGCCAGTTCTGTTGGTTAGGGGAAAGCTGGCGCTCGTTAATCAGGAAAATCTGGTTACGCGCCATTTCCAGCAGCAGGTCGTTATATAGACCGTCGAACTCCTGATCCGCCTTTAGCACCCGGGCCTGGATTTTGCTCAGCAGATGGCGGGAATTGGAGTGGGTTCCCTGCTCCTCGTTAATCAGAATCCGCCGTTTCAGTTCGGCAAAGCGTACCTTGTAAAACTCATCCAGGTTATTGGAATAGATGCCCAGAAAACGCATGCGCTCGATAAGGGGATTCGACTTATCCGCCGCTTCCTGGAGCACGCGCTCGTTAAAGGATAACCAGCTTAGTTCTTTCTCAATGTACAGCTTTTCCTGACCCATGCGACTCACACTCCGTTTGGTTGGCTCCCGTTTCCGGACGTGGAAAATCCGTCTCGGCGCCTATTATGGCGAGCAATATCCGGGAATGTCCAACGCCAGGCAGAAGTATCGGACAAGACTCTCCTTCCCGGGCGGGAAGGAGAGGGGTTATTCGTCAGCGGCGTAACCCTGGGGAGGCAGGCGCTGCCCGTCCAGCCAGGCGGCGCTGTCGCGCATGCTCAGCCGGCCATTCAGAAACCAGCCGATCGCCAGCGGGTAGATAGCATGCTCCTGATGCTGAACCCGGGCGATCACGGTTTCTTCGTCATCGCCGTCAAAGATGGGCACCCGGGCCTGGAGAATTACTGGGCCGCCATCCAGCTCTTCGGTCACGAAGTGCACCGAGGTGCCGTGCTCGCGATCGCCGTTGTTCAGCGCCTGGCGATGGGTATGCAGACCGGGGTATTTCGGCAGCAGGGAAGGGTGGATATTAAGCAGACGGCCGCGGTAGTGAGCCACGAAGGCGGGGCTGAGAATGCGCATATAGCCCGCCAGTACCACCAGATCGGGGGCGTGCTCATCAATCTGCGCCATTAGCGCCCGATCATAGGCTTCACGATCCGGATAGTCGCCGGGCGAGAGCGCAAACGCGGCGATATCTGCCGCGCGAGCGCGCTCAAGACCGTAAGCATCGGCTTTATTGCTGAATACTGCCTCAATGGTGCCGTCGATTCGTTGCCGCTGGCAGGCGTCGATAATTGCCTGCAGGTTGCTTCCATTGCCCGAAATAAGCACCACTATCTTTTTCATTACCCGATAACCACGCGTTGTTCAGAGTCGGAGGCCCTGATAATACCGATTTTCCATGCCTTTTCACCTGCCGCGTTAAGCAGAGCGATGGCTTTTTCGGCGGCATCAGGCGCCAGTGCGATAACCATACCTACGCCGCAGTTAAAGGTGCGGTACATTTCATGGCGGCTAACGTTGCCCGCCTGCTGGAGCCAGTCGAATATCGCCGGCCACTGCCAGCTGGATTCATCGATGACCGCCTGAGTATTGTCCGGCAGAACGCGCGGAATGTTTTCCCAGAAACCGCCGCCGGTCAGGTGGGCGATAGCGTGAACGTCGCACTGTTCGATAAGTTTAAGCACCGATTTCACATAGATACGAGTCGGCGCCAGCAGGTGATCCGCCAGCGGCTGGCCGTCGAGTTGGGTAGTGAGCGGGTCGCAGCCGCTGACTTCGACAATCTTACGTACCAGCGAGTAACCGTTGGAGTGCGGGCCGCTGGAGCCGAGTGCTACCAGCACGTCGCCATCGGCCACTTTGGTTCCGTCGATAATCTCCGATTTCTCTACCACGCCGACGCAGAAACCCGCTACGTCGTAATCTTCGCCGTGGTACATGCCGGGCATTTCAGCGGTTTCACCCCCGACCAGCGCGCAGCCCGCCTGAAGACAGCCTTCGGCGATGCCGCCGACGACGCTTGCCGCGGTATCCACATCCAGCTTACCGGTAGCGTAGTAGTCAAGGAAGAACAGCGGCTCAGCCCCCTGAACTACCAGATCGTTGACGCACATGGCCACCAGATCGATGCCGATGGTGTCATGACGTTTCAGATCCATCGCCAGACGCAGCTTGGTGCCGACGCCATCAGTACCGGAAACCAGCACCGGTTCGCGGTATTTCTGCGGCAGAGCACACAGTGCGCCAAAGCCGCCAAGCCCCCCCATGACTTCCGGGCGGCGGGTTTTCTTCACCACCCCTTTGATTCGGTCGACCAGTGCATTGCCCGCATCGATATCAACACCGGCGTCTTTATAGCTGAGAGAGGTTTTATCGGTCATAAGGTCAGGTTCCAGCGCGGTAGAAAAAATCGCGGTGATTCTAACAGCCCAGGCAAACGTTTGCGAGCCCTTCCGTTAATGAAACATTCCTGTTCCGGATCGGTAAGGTACCAGGGGATGGAACAGGGCTCTGCTCTATACTGATCCGAAATCGCTTGATCCCGATCAAGCGTCTCAGGTATGGCGCTGCGGCGAAAAAGCGGTATAATCCGGCGATTTTTTTTTACGCGGCTGACGCATTTGGGGAGATAGAGCATGAAGATTGTGGAAGTGAAACACCCACTCGTAAAACACAAACTGGGTTTGATGCGCGACGTGGATATCAGCACTAAACGTTTTCGTGAGCTCGCCTCGGAAGTGGGAAGTCTGCTGACCTACGAAGCGACGGCCGGTCTGGAAACCGAAACGGTGACTATCGAAGGCTGGAACGGCCCGGTGGACATTGAGCAGATCAAAGGTAAGAAGATCACCGTGGTGCCGATTCTGCGCGCCGGTCTTGGCATGATGGAAGGCGTACTGGAAAACGTACCGAGCGCGCGCATCAGCGTGGTGGGCGTTTACCGCGACGAAGAAACTCTGGAGCCGGTACCTTACTTCCAGAAGCTGGCTTCGCAGATCGACGAACGTATGGCGCTGGTGGTGGATCCGATGCTGGCGACCGGTGGCTCAATGATAGCGACTATCGATCTGCTGAAAAAAGCGGGCTGCCACAATATTAAGGTGCTGGTACTGGTCGCGGCGCCGGAAGGCCTGGCAGCGCTGGAGAAAGTTCACCCGGATGTTGAGGTATACACGGCCTCTATCGATCAGGGACTCAACGAACACGGATACATTATTCCGGGCCTCGGCGATGCCGGGGATAAGATATTTGGCACCAAATAATTGATTCAGCCGACTTTCACAGTCGGCTTTTTTTTGGATTTTCTTTCTCAGTTCATCACACAGAGGATATTGTTATGACGCGCCGTGCTATCGGGGTGAGTGAAAGACCGCCGCTGTTACAGACGCTCCCACTCAGTCTGCAGCATCTGTTTGCCATGTTCGGATCCACCGTACTGGTGCCGATTATGTTTCATATCAACCCAGCAACGGTTCTGCTGTTCAACGGCATCGGCACCCTGCTCTATCTGGTTATCTGTAAAGGGAAAATTCCGGCCTATCTGGGCTCCAGCTTCGCCTTTATTTCACCGGTATTGCTGCTGTTGCCGCTTGGCTATGAGCTGGCGCTGGGCGGCTTTATCGCCTGTGGCGTGCTGTTCTGTCTGGTGGCGCTGATTGTGAAAAAGGCGGGTACCGGCTGGCTGGACGTGATGTTTCCACCGGCGGCGATGGGGGCCATCGTGGCGGTTATCGGTCTGGAGCTGGCGGGCGTGGCCGCCAATATGGCGGGTATGCTGCCTGCCGACGGTCAGTCGGTGGATGGCACCACGCTCTCTATTGCGCTGGTGACCCTGGGCGTTACTGTCTTTAGTTCGGTTATTTTCCGCGGTTTCCTTGCGATTATCCCGATTCTTATCGGCGTGCTGGTGGGCTATGCCTTCTCTTTCTATATGGGCGTGGTGGACGTGACGCCGATTCGTGAAGCGCACTGGTTCGCACTGCCCACCTTCTATACACCAAAATTTGAGTGGTTCGCGGTGCTGACCATTCTGCCCGCTGCGCTGGTGGTGATTGCCGAGCATGTCGGCCACCTGGTGGTGACCGGAAATATTGTGCGTAAGGATCTGGTGCGCTCCCCGGGCCTGCATCGTTCGATGTTCGCTAATGGATTTTCCACCGTGATCTCTGGTTTCTTCGGCTCTACGCCGAACACCACCTATGGCGAAAACATCGGCGTGATGGCGATTACTAAGGTGTACAGCACCTGGGTGATCGGCGGTGCGGCTATCCTTGCGATTCTGCTCTCCTGCGTCGGTAAACTGGCGGCGGCGATCCAGATAATCCCGGTACCGGTCATGGGTGGGGTTTCACTGCTGCTGTACGGCGTGATTGGCGCTTCGGGTATCCGGGTATTAATTGAATCCAAAGTGGATTTCAGTAAGGCCCAGAACCTGATTCTGACCTCGGTGATCCTGATTATCGGTGTCAGCGGGGCTAAGATTCACATCGGTGCCGCCGAACTGAAAGGCATGGCGCTGGCGACCGTGGTGGGCATCGCTCTGAGCCTGATCTTCAAAGCGATTAGCATTCTGCGCCCGGAAGAGACGGTGCTGGAAGCGGACGACGAGGAACAGCAGGCTCCGCGTGCCTGATCCTTATGTAATCTGGCCCGTGCTTTCGCGGGCCAGGTTCAACCCTTTCACTAAACTGTGATAAACTTCCCCGCGATTTTTTCGCAAGTTCTGGTTGAGGTCCCTCTGAACGCACCAGCTCAGCTCTCTTTGCCACTCTATCTTCCTGATGATGAGACGTTCGCCAGCTTCTGGCCGGGCGATAACCCGGCGTTGCTCGCTGCGTTACAGAACGTTCTGCATCAGGATCATAGCGGTTACATCTACTTCTGGTCGCGAGAAGGGGGAGGGCGTAGCCATCTTCTGCATGCCGCCTGTGCGGAGCTTTCCCAGCGTGGTGAAGCGGTGGGGTATGTGCCGCTGGATAAGCGAACCTGGTTTGTGCCTGAGGTGCTGGAAGGAATGGAACAGCTGTCGCTGGTCTGCATTGATAATATCGAATGTATCGCCGGGGATGAACTGTGGGAGATGGCTATCTTTAATCTCTATAACCGCATTCTGGAGTCCGGCAATACCCGGTTGTTGATCACAGGCGATCGTCCGCCGCGCCAGCTTAATCTGCAACTGGCGGATCTGGCATCGCGCCTGGACTGGGGGCAGATCTACCGCCTGCAGCCGCTTTCTGATAACGATAAGCTTCAGGCGCTGCAACTGCGCGCCCGGCTGCGCGGTTTCGAACTGCCGGAAGATGTGGGCCGCTTCCTGCTCAAAAGGCTGGATCGCGAAATGCGCACCCTGTTTATGACGCTCGATCAGCTTGACCACGCTTCTATTACCGCGCAGCGCAAGCTGACCATTCCATTCGTGAAAGAGATTCTTAATCTGTAGCTACGATTAGGCCAGCAGTTCCAGTACCTGCTCTGGCGGTCGGCCGATGCGCGCTTTATCTCCTTTCACCACGACAGGGCGCTCAATAAGCTTCGGATTTTTCACCATCGCCTGAATCAACTGCGCTTCGCTAAGGCTGTCGTCGTCCAGATTTAGCGTCTTGTAGAGATCTTCTTTCTGGCGCATCAGGCTGCGGGCGCTTTCAAACTCCAGCATGTTAAGCAATTTACCGATAGTCGCCTCATCCGGCGGCGTTTCCAGATAGAGCACGACTTCCGGCTCGACGCCGTTCTCTTTTAGCAGCTTGAGCGTCTCGCGACTCTTGGAGCAGCGGGGGTTGTGGTAGATGGTGACGGTACTGGACATGCTTAATAAGCTCCTTAACTATTCTTTTGGTACTGGCTGAAACGCTGCTGTAGCTGGCGCAGCTGATCGATACGTGCATCGTAACGCGCCTGTTGCAGACTGCCCACTTTTACCTGGCTGCTGGCGCTGCTTAACAGCGTAATGGCTTGATCCAGCTGGCCGCGTAACGCCAGCAGTTCGGCCCGGGCGGCCAGCTCCCGATCGCGATTGCCCTGGGCGGCTTCCGCCTGGGCCAGCAGATCCCAGCCGTTGGTGTCGTCGCGATGCGAGAAGGTGTAGCGATTAAGGATACTGGCGGCTTTGGCTGACTGCCCGCTCTGAACGTAAGCGTTCGCCAGGTTAAGCTGCAGCACCGGGCTATTTTTCAGCCCGGAAGCGGCGTTCAGGCGGCTGATGGCTGAAGCCGCTTTGTTTTGGCCAAGATCGATATCTGTTGCGAGATCGAGATACCAGGGGTTGTTCGGGCTGGCGCTCAGCAGCGGCTGGAGCTGACGCCAGGCTTCGGCGTAGTTTTTATTTTCCATTGCCTGCAGGGCCCGGCCGTAGCGGGCGGCGTGCTGCTGGCGCGTGTTTCCTTTATCCAGGCTATCCAGCAGATCGCTGGTGAGCTGGTTGCGCCCGGTGTTATACATCCCCAGCACGCGCACCTTCGCCATATAGAAGGCTTCCGACGACTGGGTGACTACCGGACGCATTTGGTTGGCGCGGTTGCGGGTATCGGACAGGCGGCTTTCCGGCAGGGGGTGCGTCAGCAAAATTTCCGGCGGACGGCTGGAGTAGCGCGCCTGGTCGAGCAGCTTATCCAGAAACGCGGGCATCGCCTGGGGATCAAACCCGGCGCGTTGCAGCACCTGCAAACCGATACGGTCGGCTTCCTGTTCGTTCTGCTGGGTGAAGCTGATCATCCCCTGGCGACTACCGGCCAGGGTGCCTGACATGGCCGCCATTCCGGCCTGGGGGCTGGCCATCGCCAGTAGTATCGATCCCAAGGCGCCGACCCAGGTCAGCGGCGCATAGCGCTTCTGATCTTCCATGGCTCGCGCCAGGTGGCGCTGGGTGACGTGGGAAATTTCGTGAGCCATGACCGAAGCCAGCTGGCTTTCGTTATCGGCATAGCGAAACAGTGCCGAATGCAGGACGACATTACCGCCAAAAAAGGCGAAGGCGTTGATTTCATCATTGCTGATCAGATGAAAATAGAACGGCGTGCGCACCGAGTGGGCGTGATTTACCAGACGCATACCCAGCTCGTTAATATACTGATGGAGTAGCGGGTCGTTAATCAGCGGAGCGCTGCCGCGCAGCTGGCGAATATAAAAGTCGCCCATCTGCATCTCCTGGGCGATGGAGAGCGTGCTTGCGGCGGTGGTTCCGATATCCGGCAGTTGATCTACGGCGCTGTCGTCGGCAAAGGCCGGCGCCGTCTGACTCGCCATCATGGCGGTAATGAGGGTGGCAACCAGTGTTTTTTTCAACTGCCTGAACATAGCCTCTATCCTGTGTAATCAGCGTCTTCTTTATGACAACCGATCGGCGTTTGGGTTCTTGCCGGAAGGTAAACGGGAGTGTAGCTGCCAGGAGCCATGAAAGGAAAGCTTAATTGTCCGCTCGGGTTTCAGGGGAATAAAAACGCGCCCTTTAGCGCAACATTTCGCTACAATCTGAGCGCATTTTTTTCATCAGGAGACCCCAGGGTTAAGGAAATATGCTCGAACTTTTAATGCAATGGTACCGTCGCCGCTTCAGCGATCCGGAGGCGATTGCGCTTCTTGTGATCCTGGTGATGGGCTTCGGTATTCTGTTTTTCTTTTCCGGCCTGCTGGCGCCGCTACTGGTGGCGCTGGTGCTGGCCTGGCTGCTGGAGTGGCCAACCGCCCGACTGGAGAATATGGGCTGTTCGCGCTGGCTCGCCACCAGCGTGGTGCTGGTGCTGTTCGTTGGCATTCTGTTGTTAATGGCGCTGGTCGTCGTACCGGTGGCCTGGCAGCAGGGAATCAATTTGATCCGCGATCTGCCCAATATGTTGAATAAGCTGGCTGACTTCGCCGCCACGCTGCCCAGGCGTTATCCGGCGCTGGTGGACGCTGGCATCATTGATGCTATGGCGGAAAATCTGCGGGCGCGTATGACGCTGCTTGGCGAGTCGGTGGTGAAGTATTCGCTGGCCTCGCTGGTGGGGTTACTGACGCTGGCGGTCTATCTGGTGCTGGTGCCGCTGATGGTCTTTTTCCTGGTAAAGGATAAAGTGCAGATGCTCAATGCGGTGCGACGGGTATTGCCACGCAATCGCGGACTGGCCGGGAAAGTCTGGGCCGAAATGAATCAGCAGATAACCAACTATATTCGCGGCAAGGTGCTGGAAATGGTGATTGTCGGCGTGGTGACTTATTTAGGCTTTCTGTACTGCGGCCTTAATTATTCGCTGCTGCTGGCGGTGCTGGTGGGTTTTTCGGTGTTGATCCCCTATATTGGCGCCTTTGCGGTCACCATTCCGGTGGTCGGGGTCGCACTGTTTCAGTTTGGCCTGGGTGCCGAATTCTGGACCTGTTTTATTATCTACCTGGTGATACAGGCGCTGGACGGCAACCTGCTGGTGCCGGTGCTGTTTTCCGAAGCGGTGAACCTGCATCCGCTGGTGATTATTCTGTCGGTAGTCATTTTCGGCGGACTGTGGGGATTTTGGGGCGTTTTCTTCGCGATTCCCCTGGCCACGCTGATTAAAGCGGTGGTACGTGCCTGGCCGGATACCCTGGTAGATGAACAGAAGGCAGGCTAACCCTTAACGGCAGACCCGCTGAATGTTATGGCAGCGGGGCTGTCGCTTTTGGCTTAAGAAGATATGGAATCAGGCGCTGTGGTCTTTCAACCAGGCCAGCACGATATCGTGATGGTTACTGGTTTTAAAGTCGTCGAACACGTGTTCGATTTTTCCGCTACCGTCAATCAGGAAACTGGTGCGGTGAATGCCGTCATAGGTCTTGCCCATAAAGCTTTTTTCACCCCAGATGCCAAACTGTTCGCATACGCTGTGCTCTTCGTCAGACAACAGGGTAAAGTTCAGCAGATCCCGGTCGGCAAAGCGGGACAGCTTCTCTGGCTTATCGGTACTGATACCGAGAACCTCGACGCCATACTTTTTCAGCTCATCCATGTTATCGCGCAGACCGCAGGCCTGAACGGTGCATCCGGGCGTCATTGCTTTCGGATAGAAGTAAACCAGAACACGCTGCCCCTGGAAGTCGGTTAAATTTACCTGTTCGCCGTCCTGATCGGGCAGGCTAAATTTAGGGGCGATATCGCCGGCTTTCAGTGGATTCATATGACACTCCGTCTTATTCATCATCTTGTTGTGGATAATTCACAACGCTAATAGTGCCTTGCGCATTGAGTTCTGTACACAAGTCTTTGAAGGCTTGCTCAATGTTTGTCGCATCCTGAAGCGCCGGGCTGTGAGCCGCGATTTGCACATAGAGCTGCGGCGTTCCTGGCTGTTCGTTTTCATCGTTTGCCTGAGTTCTGGAAATCAGTTCAGCGATATTCATCTGATGAGAGTCGAACAGATCGGTAAATCGCTCAATCAGGTGAGGGGAATCCGCGACTTCCACCTGGACACGCACCGTAGCAGGCATGGGCTGGCGTGCCTGGGCGGCCGTACGTTTCATTACGATCAACAGATCCAGCTCGGCGCCTTTAAGTGGCAGCGTGGACTCAATCCGGGTAATCGCGTTCCAACTGCCGGAAAGCAGCATTATAAAGGTGAATTCATCCCCCAGCATGGCCAGTCGGCTATCTTCGATATTGCAGCCACAACTACTGACGTGTCGGGTGATGGTATTCACGATGCCGGGACGGTCCGCACCCAGAGCGGTGATGACCAGATAGTGTTGTGATGGCGCTGTCAAACCTGAGCTTCCTGTGGATCTGTAGAGGTAATCATAAGGAAAGCATAAAAAAATCCGCCATACAACCGCACAGGCGCCCTGGCCGCTTGCTTTTACTGCGGCTCCAAACGTACCATTGTGGCACTAGTGTACGGAGAGGATGGACCATGTTCACGGGAAGTATTGTCGCGCTGATTACGCCGATGGACGATAAGGGTAACGTCTGTCGGGCCAGCCTGAAGAAACTGATTGATTACCATGTCGAAAGTGGAACTTCGGCAATTGTCTCGGTAGGGACCACCGGCGAGTCTGCCACGCTGAGCCACGATGAACATGGCGATGTGGTCATGATGACGCTTGAGCTGGCGGACGGTCGTATTCCCGTGATTGCGGGGACTGGCGCGAACGCTACCTCGGAAGCCATCTCTCTGACCAAACGGTTCAACGATAGCGGCATCGTCGGTTGTTTGACGGTGGTGCCTTACTATAACCGCCCCACTCAGGAAGGCCTGTTCCAGCACTTTAAAGCGATTGCTGAAAACACCAGCCTGCCGCAAATTCTGTATAATGTTCCCTCCCGTACCGGTTCCGATCTGCTGCCGCAGACCGTTGCGCGTCTGGCGCAGGTGCCGAATATTGTCGGTATTAAAGAAGCGACAGGGAACTTAAGCCGCGTCAATGAGATCAAAGATCGGGTCGCGGATGACTTTATTCTGCTTAGCGGCAACGACGACAGCGCGCTGGACTTTATGCAACTGGGCGGTCACGGCGTGATTTCCGTAACCGCCAACGTGGCGGCGCGTGATATGGCGCGGATGTGCGAACTGGCCACTGCGGGCGATTTCGCCGCCGCACGCGAAATCAACCGACGCCTGATGCCGCTGCACGAACGTTTATTTATTGAACCCAATCCTATCGCGGTGAAATGGGCCAGCAGGGAGTTGGGACTTGTGGCGACCGATACGCTTCGCCTGCCGATGACCCCGCTGACCGCGGAAAGTCGTCCGGTAGTGCGCGACGCGCTGAAGCACGCCGGTTTGCTGTAAAGTTTAGACCCTAAATAATTCAGGCTGCCTGCTTATGGGGTAGCCTGAAGTATGACGGGATTTAGGGAGAATTGATGGCTTACTCAGTACAAAAAAAATCAACTGTGGCAAAGGTGGTGGGCCTGTCGCTCGTCATGATGCTTGCCGCCTGCAGTTCCGACTCGCGCTATAAGCGTCAGGTTAACGGCGACGAGTCCTACCTGGAAACGCCGGAACTGGCCGAGCTGCATGCTCCGTCCGGGCTGATATTGCCGCTGCAGAACGGCCAGTATGACGTTCCGTCGGCGCGCTCCGGCGGTGCCGTCGGTAAAAAGCTCGATATTCGTCCGCCCGCTCAGCCGCTGGCGCTGGTGACCGGGGCGCGCACTCAGTTCACCGGAGACACCGCGACCATGCTGCTGGAAAGCGGGAAGCAGGGCTCCCTCTGGCCGCAGGTGGTAAGCGTTGTTCAGGCGCAGAACTACCCGATCATGAAGCGGGAAGATGCGAATCAGAGCCTGACTACCGACTGGGTAAACTGGAACCGCGCCGATGAAGATCAGCAGTATCGTGGCCGCTACCAGATTAGCGTTCAGCAGCAGGGCTATCAGCAGGCGTTGACCGTGAAGCTGCTGAGCCTGGAGCAGAACGGTAAACCGGCTGCCGACGCGGCTTCGATGCAGCGTTACAGCGCGCAAATGCTGAACGCGATTGCAGGCGGTCTGGAGCAGAACCAGAACACGCGCAGCAGCAATACCAGCACCGGCCGTATCGACGTACAGAGCGGGGCGGACGATACCGGCCTGCCGATGCTGGTGGTTCGCGCGCCCTTTAACGAGGTCTGGAACCGTCTACCGTCGGTGCTGGAAAAAGTGGGGATGAAGGTTAACGATACCACGCGTTCCCAGGGCAGCATGACGCTGAGCTACGATCCGCTTTCCGATAGCGACTGGCAGGCGCTTGGCGCTCGCGATCCGGGCCTGACCAGCGGCGACTATAAGCTGCAGGTCGGCGACCTCGATAACCGCAGTAGCCTGCAGTTTATCGACCCGAAAGGGCACACGCTGACCCAGTCGCAGAACGATGCGCTGGTGGCGGTATTCCAGGCCGCGTTCAGCAAGTAATCCCGGGGCCGGCGTCAATACGCCGGCCTTTTCAATTCGCGTTAATACACTAACTACGTAAGTAGTGATTACACCTGGAGTAATGAAAGATGCAAAAGCAAGCTGAGTTGTATCGAGGCAAGGCGAAGACCGTTTACAGCACCGAGAACCCCGATCTACTGGTGCTCGAATTTCGCAATGATACGTCAGCAGGCGACGGTGCGCGCATCGAACAGTTTGATCGCAAAGGGATGGTGAACAATAAGTTTAACCATTTCATTATGAGCAAACTGGCAGAGGCGGGGATTCCGACGCAGATGGAAAAGCGGCTCTCCGACACCGAATCTCTGGTGAAGAAGCTCGATATGGTGCCGGTTGAGTGCGTTATCCGTAACCGCGCCGCAGGTTCGCTGGTTAAGCGTCTCGGTGTGGAAGAGGGTATTGAACTGAATCCGCCGCTGTTCGATCTGTTCCTGAAAAACGACGCCATGCACGACCCTATGGTTAACGAGTCTTACTGTGAAACATTCGGCTGGGTGAGCAAAGAGAATCTGGCGCGGATGCAGGAACTGACCTATAAAGCGAACGATGTGCTAAAGAAGCTGTTTGACGATGCCGGTCTCATCCTGGTGGACTTTAAGCTTGAGTTTGGTTTGTTTAAAGGCGAAGTGACGCTGGGCGACGAATTTTCGCCAGACGGCGCCCGACTGTGGGATAAAAACACGCTCGACAAGATGGATAAGGATCGCTTCCGTCAGAGTCTGGGTGGCGTTATTGAAGCGTATGAAGAGGTTGCTAAACGTCTCGGCGTTAATCTGGACTAACTGCGCAATCGTTTCCGTTGCTTGCTGTGGAGCCCGCGTTTTGCGGGCTCTCTCTTTTCTGCCGGTTCTCTGGCCAGCGGTTTTTTTCCGATTCTTTCGTATCATTGCCGTTTAGCTTCGGGAAATACTGGCCCGTCCCCCCGGATATCGCTCATAATTAACCTTATTATCCGAACAACAGGAATGATGTTATGCGTTGGCAAGGGCGTCGCGAGAGCGACAATGTTGAAGATCGTCGTAACCAGTCGCAGGGGGGCTTTCCCGGTGGAGGCCGCGGTTTCCGACTGCCGCGCGGTAAGGGGGGCATTATCCTGCTTATTGTCGTGCTGGTGGCTGGCTATTACGGATATGACCTGACGCCGCTTCTGAGCGGCGGCGGGCCGTCGCAGCTTCAGCAGCAGAGTTCTCAGTCTATTAATCCCAATGAGGATGAAGCCGCGAAATTTACTTCGGTGATTCTGGCAACCACCGAAGATACCTGGAGCCAGCTGTTCCAGCAGATGGGCAAAACCTATCAGAAGCCAAAACTGGTTATGTACCGCGGATTGACCCGTACCGGTTGCGGAACCGGCCAGTCGGCGATGGGGCCGTTCTATTGCCCGGCGGATAGCACGGTATATATCGATCTCTCCTTCTATGATGAGATGAAAAACAGTCTGGGCGCCGATGGTGATTTTGCACAGGGTTACGTAATCGCTCACGAAGTAGGGCATCACGTACAGAAACTTCTGGGTATTGAACCCAGGGTTCGCCAGATGCAGCAGAACGCCTCTCAGACTCAGGCTAACAAGCTTTCGGTGCGTATGGAGCTTCAGGCCGACTGTTTCGCCGGGGTATGGGGCCACAGTATGCAGCAGCAGAACATCCTGGAGGTCGGTGATTTGCAGGAGGCGTTGAACGCTGCTGAGGCGATTGGTGATGATCGGCTGCAAAGCCGCAGTCAGGGCCAGGTGGTGCCGGACAGCTTCACCCACGGTACCTCCGAACAGCGCTACACCTGGTTCAAACGTGGTTACGACAGCGGCGATCCGCAGCAGTGCGACACCTTCGGCAATAATCTGTAACCGATGTGGTTAAATAAGCTTAATGCCCTGACGCGTCACCAGCAGCGTCAGGGCATTCGTCGTTTACTGGTGCTGAGCGGCGAGCCGGAATGGAGCGCTGCTAGCGCCCGGCGTCTATCACAGCTGCTCGCCGGTGACTGGCTGTGGGTAGGTGAAACCGCAGAACTGGCGCTCCACTGCGCCCCGGGCGCGATTCGTCGCCTGCTGGGTCGCGAGTTTTTGCACGCGATATTCGATGCCAGAAGCGGACTGGATGCAGAAGCGCTGGCGGCATTAGCGGGAACGCTACGGGCCGGTAGCTGGCTGGTACTGCTGGCGCCGCCGTGGACGACGTGGCCACAGCGGTCGGATGCAGATAGTCTGCGCTGGAGCGGTCAGCCGCAGCCGATTGCCACCCCCCGATTTATACATCGTCTTCAACAGGCGCTAATACAGGATCCGCAATCTATTATCTGGCGTCAGGGGGAGGCGCCGCGCCTGCCGACGCCCGTCGAGCGTCCGGACTGGCAACCTGGCGCCGGAGGCCCGCTGGTCGGGCAGCAGGAGATTCTTAATCAACTGCTCACCATGCCCGCTGGGGTAGCTGTGGTCACCGGGCCGCGCGGACGTGGCAAATCCGCGCTGGCAGGAATGCTGGCGCGACAGGGTGACGGTACGGCGGTGATTACCGCCCCGACCCGGGCGGCTACCGATGTGCTGACCCGGTATGCCGACGAACACGGGCTGTTTATGGCACCGGATGCGCTGCTGCAGGCGATACGACAGGGGGCGTCGCCTCGGGGAGAGTGGCTGATCGTTGATGAAGCGGCCGCCATTCCGGCGCCGCAGTTGCGTCAGTTGATCGCCGCTTATCCCCGAACCCTGCTGACGACGACGGTACAGGGCTATGAGGGCACCGGGCGCGGTTTTCTGCTTAAGCTGTGCGCATCATTGCCCCGGCTGCGGCGCTTTACTCTTGATACGCCGGTGCGCTGGGCCGCAGGCGATCCGCTGGAGCGAATTCTCGACCAGGTAATGTTGTTCGACGATCGTCTGGCGACGCCCGGTGAGGGCGATGTGCACTATCAAACCCTGACCAGGGGCGCCTGGCAGGGCGACGATGGCCCTGAGGCGCAGACCTGGCGACTGCTCGCCGGCGCGCATTACCGCACTTCGCCGCTGGACTTACGGCGCCTGCTGGACGCCCCTGGCCAGCGTTTGCTGACGGCGCGCATCGGCGAGCAGGTGGCGGGCGCGTTGTGGCTGGTGGAAGAGGGGGGATTAACGCCTGAACTGAGCGAAGCGGTATGGGCCGGTCTGCGGCGCCCGCGTGGTAATCTGGTGGCACAATCGCTGGCGGCCCATGGCGGTTCTGCCGACGCCGCCGTCCTGAAAGGGCTGCGTATCAGCCGGGTGGCGGTGCATCCGGAACGCCAGCGCCAGGGAATTGGCAGTCGGTTACTGGCGGGCGCCGATGAGATGAGCGATGGCGCTGACTACCTTTCCGTCAGCTTCGGCTATACCGATGAGCTGTGGCGCTTCTGGCAGCGTGCGGGTTTCGTTCTGGTGCGCATCGGCACGCACGTCGAGGCCAGCAGCGGCTGCCATACGGCGATGGCGCTGCGCCCGTTGAGCGCGCGAGGGGAAGCGCTAACGCAGCGTGAACATCGCAGGCTGCGGCGCGACGTGCACTGGCTACAGCCGTGGATTCGCGATCCGATTCCGGTTGCTCAGCTTTCAGAGACTACGCTTAATGATGACGACTGGCGCGATCTGGGCGGTTTCGCTTTTGGTTACAGGCCACCGGAGGCCTGCATCGGCACGCTACAGCGTTTGCTGATTAACACTCAGCTGGCGCTGCCCGGATTACGAGGATGGCTGGTGCAGGGGCTGGAGAGCGCTGAACTCTGCGTTCTGACAGGGGTAAGCGGCCGTAGGGCGCTGCTGATTCGCCAGCGCCAGGAGTGCGCTGCGGCGCTGAAAGCGCTGGATGCGCAACGGACAGAGACCCTGGAAGCCTGGCTGATGAAGGTCAAAAATTTTCAGTGACAGCATCAATTTTATGCCATGGCGATTTTTTGTTATTGGCGTAGAGTGGCTCCCGAAGAGCGTCAGGAGGCAACGATGAAACATGACCATTTTGTAGTTCAGAGTCCCGCTACTCCCCCTCAGCAACTGCTGCTGTTGTTCCATGGGGTGGGCGACAATCCGGTAGCGATGGGCGAGATCGGCAGCTGGTTTGCGCCGCAGTTTCCCGATGCGCTGGTGGTCAGCATCGGGGCGCCGAACCCGAGCGGGCCGGAGCCGGGACGCGAGTGGTTTTCCGTTGCTGGCCTCAGTGAAGAGAACCGCCAGGCGCGTATCGATGCGGTGATGCCGCACTTTAGCGCGCTGGTGCGTTACTGGCAGGAAAAGAGCAGCGTCATGCCCGCAGCGACGGCGCTGATCGGTTTTTCTCAGGGGGCGACTATGGTGCTGGAAAGCCTGAAAGCGGAGCCAGGGCTGGCGTCGCGTCTTATCGCCTTTAATGGGCGTTTTGGTGAATTGCCGGAGCGGGTTAGCGTGACCACCACCGTGCATTTAATTCACGGCGGCGAGGACCGGGTGATTGAGCCGCTGCATGCGGTGAAAGCCCATGAAGCTCTGCTGGCCGGCGGCGGCGATGCGACGCTGGATATCGTCGAGGATCTGGGGCACGCCATTGACAATCGCAGTATGCAGCTGGCGCTGGATCATCTGCGCTATACGGTGCCTAAGCACTACTTCGATGAAGCGCTGGGCGGTAAGCCTGGCGAAGACGATGTGATTTCGATGCTCTAAAACCTGCGGTTGCAGGCACTAAAAAACCGACTGGTGAGGTCGGTTTTTTTATGTTCCGGCGCGCAGCGGATGGCTCTGACCTGAGGAGGTATTGTTCTCATCTGACCATGAAGAGCCGCTGCGATGACAGGCTGCCCGGAGGGAAGCGGATGAAAACTTTGAACGATATGGTTCTCGTCGTCCCTAAAGCGTTGGTTGCGCTGCTGGAACTGATTCGCCGGCTTATTGTGCGGTAAAGGCGAAAACGTAGCTAAGGACGGAGGCTGCCAACTCCGTCCTCACGGATTACGGCTTCTTCTTCGGCCAGTCGTCGTCATCGTCCCACTTGTCGTTAAAGTCGCGGTGGGGCGGTAGATCGGGCTTATTGTCCAGATACTTCTTTGGGTCAACGCGTTTCAGATCTTTAATGACGTTGATAAAGATACCGACCAGAATCACCAGTACCAGTATCCACCAGTATTTACTTAGCCAGTCCATGCGCCTCTCCTGAAGGATGAATGGCCGCTCAGGCGACCAGTTGTTCCATAATACGTTGATACATCCGGGCCAGCAGTTGCAGGTCGGCGGCGTTCACGCATTCGTTAATCTTGTGAATGGTGGCATTCACCGGTCCCAGCTCCACTACCTGAGCCCCCATTCTGGCGATAAAGCGCCCGTCTGAGGTGCCGCCGGTCGTCAGCAACTGCGGTTTAAACTCATTATAGTGCTCAATGGCGTTGACCACCGCATCTACCAGGCGGCCGCGGGACGTCAGGAACGGCTGGCCAGACAGCCACCAGTCCAGAGTATAGCGTAGCTGATGGCGTTCCAGCAGTTCGCTGACTCGCTGTTGCAGCATTTCCGCGGTGCTTTCGGTGCTGAAGCGGAAGTTGAATTGTACGTACAGCTCGCCTGGAATCACGTTATTGCTGCCGGTTCCCGCCTGGATATTGGCGATCTGCATGCTGGTGGGAGGGAAATACTCATTGCCCTTGTCCCATTCGATATTGACCAGTTCATCCAGCATGGGGGCTGCGCGATGCACCGGATTATCCGCCAGGTGAGGGTAGGCTACATGGCCCTGGACGCCGTGAATGGTCAGGTTGCAGGTCAGGGAGCCACGGCGGCCGTTTTTCACTACGTCGCCCACCACTTCGCTGCTGGAAGGCTCGCCCACCAGGCAGTAGTCCAGGCGTTCGTTGCGCGCCATTAGCGTTTCCACCACCTTCACGGTGCCGTTTTTGGCGCTGGCCTCTTCATCGGAGGTTATCAGGAACGCCAGGCGACCGCGGTGGTTTGGGTGCTGGGTCACGAAACGCTCGGCGGCGACCACCATGGCCGCCAGCGAGCCTTTCATATCGGCGGCGCCGCGACCAAACAGCAGGCCGTCGCGGATGGTGGGTTCAAACGGCGGGTTGATCCAGCGATCGCCGTCGCCTGGAGGAACGACATCGGTATGACCGGCAAAGGCCAGGGTTTCTCCCTCGCCGCGCCAGGCCCAGAAATTGCGGGTATCCCCGAAGTCCATAGGCTCAATGGTGAAGCCAATAGCGCGCAGGCGCTCGATAAGCAGCTCCTGGCAACCTGCGTCGTCAGGGCTGAGGGAAGGGCGGCGAATAAGCTGTTGGGCCAGTTCGATGACCGGGCAAGACATACTACTTAACCTCATTAAAAAACTGCTGATAGCTGCTGTCACTGAAACCCAGCAGCATAGGCTGGTGCGGCGCGCAGAGCAATGGTCGTTTAATAATCGCCGGCATCTCCAGCATTAGTTCTATGGCCGAAGCGGCGTCGGTGATGGCGCCACGCCGCGCTTCATCCAGCTTACGCCAGGTGGTGCCGCGGGTATTAAGCAGCGGCTCCCAGCCCAGTTCGGCGACGAAGCTTTCCAGCAGTGCGGCATCCAGGCCATCGGCCCGGTAATCGTGGAAACGGTAGTCGATGTTTTCGGCTTCCAGCCAGCGGCGGGCCTTTTTAATCGTGTCGCAATTTTTTATGCCGTACAGAGTGACCATGCCTGGTTATCCTTGTGACTTTCAGCAAAGCGTCAGCATAGCAATTTGCTCTCTGTTGGGCTACTGCCGTTTCTCCGGAGAGCCCCGGCAGGACGACGCCCAAACTGGATAACGGCAACCCTTTCAGATTGCCATTATCCATACTGTTAATCGTCAGGACGTTCGCGTAGCGGGAAGCGACGCCGTACCAGTACAAAGAAAATGGGCACGAAGACGATCGCCAGCACGGTAGCGGCGATCATACCGCCGATAACGCCGGTACCCACCGCATGCTGACTACCGGAACCGGCGCCACTGCTGGTAGCCATCGGCAGTACCCCGAATACAAAGGCCAGCGAGGTCATCAGAATTGGGCGCAGGCGCTGGCGGCAGGCCTCCAGAGTGGAAGCGATGAGCTCCTTGCCCGCAGCATTCATGTCGTTGGCGAACTCCACAATCAGAATGGCGTTCTTCGCCGACAGACCGATCACCGTTAACAGCCCCACCTGGAAGTAAACGTCATTTTCCAGCCCCCTCAGCCAGGTGGCGAGCAAAGCGCCGGCAACCCCCAGTGGCACCACCAGCATGACCGAGAAGGGTACCGACCAGCTCTCGTAGAGCGCCGCCAGGCACAGGAACACCACCAGCAACGAAAGAGCGTAGAGTGCCGGAGCCTGAGCGCCGGAAAGTCGTTCCTGGTAAGACATCCCTGTCCACTCCAGACCGAAACCGGTGGGCAATTTCTGTACCAGTTGCCCCATAATATCCATCGCCGTACCGGTGCTGACGCCAGGTGCCGCTTCACCGACAATCTCCAGCGCCGAGTAGCCGTTATAGCGCTCAAGACGCGGCGAGTCGGTGACCCAGCGCGAGGTGGCGAAGGCGGAAAAGGGCACCATAGTGCCGGCGTTGTTGCGTACGTACCACTTGTCGATATCACCCGGCAGCATCCGGTATGGCGCAGCGGACTGAACATAGACCTTCTTCACGCGGCCTCGGTCGATAAAGTCGTTCACATAGCTGGAGCCCCAGGCCGTTTGCAGCGTGTCGTTAATATCGTCCACTGCAATCCCCATGGCCTGTGCCTTGCGCTGATCGATATCCACCTGCAGTTGTGGGCTGTCGTCCAGTCCGTTGTGGCGTACCCGAGTCAGACGCGGATCCTGATCCGCCATTGCCAGCAGCTGGTCGCGGGCCTTCATAAGCGCATCATGTCCCAGCCCGGCGTGATCCTGAAGCTCCATATCAAAGCCGGTGGAGTTACCCAGACCGCTGATAGCTGGTGGGCTGCTGGCATAGACCCGTGCTTCTTTAATGTTGCGGAAGGCTTTGGTCGCCCGTTCGATAATGGCGAACGACGAGCCAGTTTGTGGATCCCGGTCATCCCAGTCGTTCAGGCGGATAAACATACGCGCGACGTTCTGACCGTTGCCGCCCGGCCCGGAACCAATGGTCGCGAAGACCGAGCGTACGTTGTTTTTTTCTTCGGTCAGGAAATATTTCTCGATCTTCTCGACCACCTTCAGGGTCTGCTGCTGGGTTGAACCCGGCGGCAGCTGTACCGAGGTGGTAAAGACGCCGCGGTCTTCATCAGGAAGGAACGAGGTGGGTAGCTGCATAAACAGCACCACCATACCGCCCAGAATCAGCAGGTAGAGCACCAGCCAGCGCAGGGTGCGCTGCAGAATCTTGCCGACGCCGGCTTCATAGCGCTGCGCGTAGCGGTTAAAGGTGCGGTTGAACCAGCCGAAGAAACCGCGACTGCCGTGATGTTCGCCTTTCTTTAGCGGTTTTAGCAGGGTAGCGCACAGCGCCGGGGTCAGAATCATCGCCACCAGCACGGAAAGAATCATTGAGGTGACTATCGTAATAGAGAACTGGCGGTAGATAGCCCCGGTAGTGCCGCCAAAGAAGGCCATTGGGATAAAGACCGCCGACAGAACCAGAGCGATGCCCACCAGCGCTCCCTGTATCTGCCCCATCGATTTACGGGTAGCGGCCCTGGGCGATAGTCCCTCTTCGCTCATGATTCGCTCGACGTTTTCCACCACCACGATAGCGTCATCCACCAGCAGGCCGATAGCCAGTACCATTGCGAACATGGTCAGGGTATTAATGCTGTAGCCGAAAGCATAAAGCACCGCGAAGGTGCCAAGCAGTACTACGGGAACGGCGATGGTGGGAATCAGCGTCGCCCGAAGATTTTGCAGGAACAGGTACATTACCGCAAACACCAGTACCACGGCTTCGATCAGCGTTTTCACCACGTCGTGAATCGAGGCCTGGACGAAAGAGGTGGTTTCAAAGGCGATACGGTACTCCAGCCCATGGGGGAAGTACTGAGAAAGTTGATTAAGCCGGGTCAGCGCCAGTTTCGCGGTTTCCATCTCGTTGGCCCCGGAAGCCAGCTTAATCCCCAGCCCCGAGGCCGCCATTCCGTTATAACGGCTCAAATAGTCATATTTTTCCGCACCCAGCTCCACTCTGGCGACATCTCCCAGCGTGACCAGCGAACCGTCCTGGTTAACCCTGAGCGTGATATTGCGGAACTGATCCGGGGTTTCCAGCATCGCCTGGGCGTTGATAGTAGCGTTCAGGGCTTGTTCATCGACGGCGGGCGTCGCGCCCAGCTGTCCTACCGCCACCTGACTGTTCTGGGAGCGGATGGCGCTGACCACGTCCTGGGTAGTGAGCTGATAGCTGTTGAGCTTGTCAGGGTTAAGCCAGATACGCATCGAGTACTGGGTGCCGTAGGCATCAACATCACCCACCCCGTTAACCCGGCTTAGCGGATCCTGGATATTACTGGCCACATAGTCGGCGATGTCCTGCTTATCCATACTGCCGTCGGTAGAGACGAAGGCGATCATCAGAATGTTGGTATCACCGGTTTTTCTGACGGTGACCCCCTGGCTTTGCACCGCCTGGGGCAGCTTGCGTAGGGCGGACTGAAGCTGATTCTGCACCTGTTGCACGGCTTCATCGGGATCGCTACCCGCCTGGAAGGTGAGGCGAATGGTGGCCTGCCCGGTGTTGCTGCTCTGGGAGGACATATACATCAGATTATCGAGTCCGGTCATGTTCTGTTCGATAACCTGAGTCACGGTGTTTTCCAGCGTCTTTGCCGACGCCCCCGGGTAGTTAGCGGTGATCCGTACGTTCGGGGGGGCGAGGTCGGGATACTGTTCAACCGGCAATGACAAAATCGCCATCGTTCCCGTCAGACAGAGCAGGATTGCGATAACCCAGGCAAAAATCGGGCGGTCGATAAAAAAATTCGCCATGTTAAAGAGAGCCTCAAAACAGCAATGGGCGGAAAAACAGCGTGGTTATCACTCTATCCTCTTCCCCGGGTTTAAACGTGGAGAAAATAAGGAGATATTGTAAATTAAGGCCGATATATGCAGGTGAATGTACCGACGGGGGTTATAGCCCCCGATTCTCCAGAAACAGCACCGTGGCGGCGACGCGCGAGCGTACGTTCAGCTTGCGCAGCAGGTTGCGAATATGCACTTTCACCGTCTCTTCTGAAATGTGCAGCGTTCCGGCAATCTGTTTATTAGACAGCCCGCGGGCGACCTCCTGTAAGACGTCAAGTTCGCGTTCGGTCAGCGTGGCGAACGGGGATTCCTGAGCGCCGAACGCGTCGCGATGATTAAGGTATTCCCGGATACGTTCGCTAAAAGCGCCGCCCCGGGTAGCGCCCGTGCGGATGGCTTCCAGCAGCGCGTCGGGATCGCTGTCTTTCAATAGATATCCGTCGGCGCCGGCGTCGATCATGGCGCTGATATCCCCCGGCGCGTCGCTTACGGTCAGGATAATCACTCGCGCGGTGATGCCATCGCGGCGCAGGGCATGCAGGGTGTCCAGCCCGCTCAGGCCCTTCATATTCAGATCCAGCAGGATGATATCCGGTGCGACGCGTTCCGCCAGGCTCACGGCCTCTGCGCCGCTGCTGGCTTCTCCTGCTACGCTGAATATGTCGTCGGTTTCCAGCAGCTGGCGGATACCGCGGCGCATTAACGGATGGTCATCGACAATTAAAACCCGATAGCGAATTTTCTCTGACATGTATTGCTCCCTGGAGGATACTCTCTTGTTATCATTATGGCCGGCGTTCGGCCTGTGCTGTGCTTTCGTCTGTCACACCTGGGAAGCTAACGCGTACGCGGGTACCTCCTTGCGGCAGACGGGAAATCGTCAGTTCGCCGCCGAGGCAGTCGGCGCGCTCCTGCATAATATTAAGTCCGTAATGGCCTTCTGGCTCTTCAAGGCTGGGAATTCCCCGACCGTCGTCAACAATATCGGCAATATAGCGGTTGGGGGCCGCGCTGTGACAGTACACCCGAATGTGGCGGGCGCTGGCGTGACGAATGGCATTAAGTACCGCCTCGCGGATAATCTGTAGCAGATGAACCTGGCGTGGGGCGTCCAGCGCCTGGTCCGCCAGGTTGCAGATAAGCTCAATCGTCGCTTCGCTGCGATCGCGCAGCGGAGCTATCATCTCCTGTAGCGCTTCTGGCAGGTTGGCCTGCTGAAGCGTCAGGCGGAAGGTTGAGAGCAGCTCGCGCAGCTGGCGGGTGGCATCGTCCAGTGCCTGGGTAAAATCGCTGATGATGGCTCCGGCGCGCAGGTTCTCTTCCGGCACCGCGCGGCGCAGCAGCGCTAACTGAATGCGCAGATAAGAGAGCACCTGAGCCAGAGAGTCGTGAAGCTCCCGGGCGATTGTGGCACGTTCTTCCATCAGCAGTAACTGCTGGTGCTGCTTTTGGGCCTGGAGTAGCCAGACTCCACGCCCCAGCATATTGGCGACGCTTTCCATCAGTTGCAGAGCGGGTTGCTTGTCCGGCGCCTGCCAGCGTAAATGGCCGATGGTTTGCTGCTGCTGGCGAATTGGCGTACTTTGCCAGGGGAGATCGTTACGGGCCTGCCCGACGTTGAGGCACCAGTAATCGCCTACCTGCATCTCCAGCGCGCAGATCGGTTCGTGACGCAGGACGATATGCAACGCGTTCTGAAAGTTTTGATTATCGGTCACGCTGATAGTCATGGCCTGGGAACAGCCGTACAGCACCTCCAGCTGGCGGTTGGCCTCTTGCAGGCTCAGGGTTTTTTCCTGAACGCTCTCTTCCAGCCGCCGCCACAGTTTGTGCAGTTCGCCGGACATGCGGGTAAAGCTGTGCGCCAGCCAGCCCAGTTCGTTAGGCAGGCTGCTGTCGAGGCGCGGGTGGTCGAAATCGCCGCGTTCGATGGATTCACTGGCGGATACCAGCGCATTCAGCGGCGCTACGACCTGACGGCGAATGCGACGCAGGGTGAAAAAGATCAGGGTGATAATCGCCAGAAAACCGGCGGCCGATACCGCAACCATCACCATCATTTTATGTTCGGCATGATGTTGCAGGGCCAGTACGAACAGGTCGATCTGGCTGACATAGTCGGCGATATTGGCCTGATACCACTGGCGATCGCCCTGCGCCAGGCGCAAATCCATCTGGCGCCAGTTATCATGCAGGGCGCGGTAGCGCTGGCTGACCTCCCGAGGGGTAAGGGGGCTTTCCAGCGCCCGAAGCACCGGCGCTTTCAGGGTTTGTGCATATTGCGTTCGGTGCTGCGCCAGCGCCCGGGGATCGCCCTGTAGGTCATAGCCCAGTCGGTAGCTCTGCATGCGCAGGGAACCGGCGATGTTGACCGCCTCCGCATCCCGCATACTGCTGGAGAGCGTGAACAGCGCAGCGCCGGTCGTCAGCAACGACAGCAGGACAATCGAAAAAAAAGCGCGCGCTAGGCTGGTCGAAACCGGGCGTCTTACCATGGTGGGTTATTCATTTACTCATTGTTTATGTGGGCGCAAGCTATATCAGAAATGGCGAATGACGCAAAGCGTTTATCGTTGAAATTTCGCACGCTGTAGCAGCAGAATGCTGCCGGACACGCACTGGTAAAAACTGAATAACGTTACGTTCACGATTCCAGGCGATACGCTCAAATTTTATTGCATCTGCACAACGTTATTTGATCCATCACAGATTCCTCCGCATCGTTCATTGTCTGTCGCGCTAAATATCCTTACTAATGGTGCCTTTAAATTCCGTGCAGATGGACAATGCCATGATGAATTCTTTCGTCCTTGCCAGCGCGCAGCGCTGCCTGGGATGCCGTGCCTGCGAAGTCGCCTGCGTAATGGCCCATAATCAGCAGCGTCATCCGCTGACGCCTCAGGGTTTTTTACCGCGGATCAGAGTGGTGAAAGAGGCGGGCGTGCGTAATGCGGTTAGCTGCCACCAGTGCGAGAGTGCCCCCTGCCTGAAAAGCTGTCCGGTAGCTATTATCTCCCGGCGTGATGGGGTGGTGCAGGTGGCGCAAAGCGGCTGTATCGGCTGTAAATCCTGCGAAATAGCCTGCCCTTTCGGCGTGATGCAGGTGGTAGTGGACGATGAAGCCCCGACGGTGCAGGCGCTTAAGTGCGATCTGTGCGAAGGGCGTAATGGTGGCCCGGCCTGCGTGGCGGAATGTCCGACCGGGCTATGGCGCTGATTACGCCGCAGTGGCTCAGCGGTCAGGGCAAAAGTCGCCGCCAGCGGGCGGCCAGTGAGAAAGGGCTGGCGCCGGCGGTGAACGTCACGGCTGCCCGACTTCTGGCGGCGGTAGCGCCACGCGTCGAACCCGCAAAACGCGCAGCCGAAGTGCGCCGCCGGGACAGCCGGGAGATAGTGCTGCCGTTTGAGGAGAACCAGGCGCAGGAGCAGGCCCGACGCTGTCTTAGCTGCGGCACTCACAGTATCTGCGAATGGACCTGCCCGCTGCATAATCCTGTTCCCCGCTGGCTGGAGCGAGCGCAACATCAGGGGGAACGGGCGGCGATAGAGCTACTGCATCTGACCAACTGTCTGCCAGAGGTGACCGGGCGGGTCTGCCCGCAGGATCGCCTGTGTGAAGGCGCCTGTACGCTGCGTGACGAAGGCGGAGCCGTCACCATCGGTAATCTGGAGCGTTACGTTGCTGACCGGGCGCTGGAGCAGGGCTGGCGTCCGGATCTCTCCGACGTTGTCGCCAGTGGTAAACGGGTCGCGGTCATCGGCGCTGGCCCGGCAGGGCTGGCCTGCGCCGATCGCCTGGCCCGGGCCGGGGTGGCGGTCACGGTGTTCGACAGGCATCCGGAGATTGGCGGCCTGCTGACCTTCGGCATTCCCGCCTTTAAGCTGGATAAAGCGCTGCTGGCGCGCAGGCGTGAGATTTTCAGCGCTATGGGTATCGGGTTCGAACTTAACTGCGAGGTCGGCCAGGATATCGCAATGTCCCGGTTGCTGGCGCAGTACGACGCGGTTTTCGTCGGTGTGGGTACCTATCGCGCCATGACGGCGGGCATCCCCAACGAGGACGCCGATGACGTTTGCGCCGCGCTGCCTTACCTTATCGGTTATACCCGGCGCGAAATGGGGCTGGAGGCGTCGTCCGCATGGCCGTTGCGCGATATGGCCGGTAAAAAGGTGGTGGTTCTGGGGGGCGGCGATACGGCGATGGACTGCGTGCGCACTGCGCTACGTCAGGGAGCGAAAGAGGTGATCTGCGCTTATCGGCGTGACGAAGCCAATATGCCGGGGTCGAAAAAAGAGGTGAAGCACGCCCGGGAAGAGGGGGCGAATTTTGAGTTCAACGTTCAGCCTCTGTCCTTTGAAACTAACGGCCAGGGGCAGTTAACCGGAGTTCGAATGCTGCGTACCCTGATGGGGGAGCCGGATGCTCAGGGACGCCGTCGTCCGCAGCCGATTCCCGGTTCAGAGTTTATCCTGGCTGCCGATGCCGCCATCGTCGCTTTTGGTTTTCACCCCCACGCGCTTCCCTGGCTTGAAGAGCTGGGGGTGAAGCTAACCCGGGACGGTCGTATCAAGGCTGGCGTTGCCGGGTCGTGTCCTTATCAGACCAGCCATCCGCAAATTTTCGCTGGCGGCGATGCGGTGCGTGGGGCCGATCTGGTGGTCACCGCGATGGCGGAAGGTCGGCATGCGGCCAGGGGAATCCTTGATTACCTGGGGGTAGATATTTCGTCCTTAAGGGGTAGAAAATCTTCTTAATTTCGCCCCTGAAAGGTCGGGCCTGACAGGGGCGTTTCCCGTTTTACGCGCTGCTTTTCAACAAACTCAACCTAACCTTGATCGCGCTACGTGTTTTACCCCTAAAGGGTGATGTAGTGGTAGCTGCGGCTCGCCTATGTTAACGCCTGAAAACAGGATCGACGCAACGCTGCGGCGGCACGAATTCTGAAGTAACAAAAGTAATTCTCTTTCTTCTGGGTGCAATGGAATGGCGATAACGCAACTCTCGCGACGTGGTCTGCTGACCGGCTGGCGCCGTTCAGCACAGGCTATTCGTCCGCCGTGGAGCGGCCGTGAAGCGGTCTTTATCGAGCGCTGCATACGCTGCGGTGCCTGCGCGACAGCCTGCGAAAGCGCCATTATCCGTTCCGGCACCGGCGGCTACCCCGATATCGATTTTCACAACGGTGAATGCACCTTCTGCTACGCCTGTGCGCAGGTCTGCCCGCAAGCGCTGTTTGCGCCCCGGGACAGCGTCCCCTGGTCACTGCGGGCGGTGGTCGGCGACGGTTGCCTGGCTCGCCAGCAGGTGGACTGCCGCAGCTGCGAAGACAGCTGCGAGCCGCAGGCGTTGCGCTTTACACCTTCCCGTAACGGTGTGGCGACATTGCAGATAGATGCGTCGCGCTGTACGGGATGTGGCGCCTGTGTGGCGGGCTGTCCGGTTTCGGCTCTGAAACTGAGGAGTTCTGATGAACAGTAACTGGCAGGTCTGTGGGCTGATGGTGCAAACCCGCCCGGAAAACGTTGCGGCGGTAATCAGCGCGCTGAATGCGCTACCGGGCAGCGAAGTGACCGCCAGCGATGCCGAAACCGGCAAGCTGGCAGTCGTCATGGAAGCGGCATCCAGCAGGGTGCTACTGAACAATATTGAGTCGGCACGTGAACTCGCAGGCGTGCTGGCGGTGTCGCTGGTTTACCACCAGCATGAGAGCTAAGGTGAGGTAACACCATGAAACTCAGTCGTCGTAGCTTTATGAAAGCTAACGCCGTCGCCGCGGCTGCGGCAGCAGCCGGTATCAGCGTCTCTCCGGTCGCCCGCGCGGCGGTCGGCAAGAGCGATGCCATAAAATGGGATAAGGCGCCGTGTCGCTTCTGCGGTACCGGCTGTGGCGTGCTGGTGGGCACCCAGAATGGCCGCGTGGTGGCCAGCCAGGGCGATCCGGATGCGCCGGTGAATCGCGGGCTGAACTGCATTAAGGGCTATTTCCTGCCCAAGATCATGTACGGCAAGGATCGTCTGACTAAGCCGCTGCTGCGCATGCGCAACGGCCAGTACCACAAGGAGGGGGAGTTCACCCCGATTAGCTGGGATCAGGCTTTCGACATCATGGCGGACAAATTCAAGGACGCCCTGAAAACGAAGGGGCCAGGCGCCGTTGGGATGTTTGGCTCTGGTCAGTGGACCATCTGGGAAGGCTACGCTGCGGCCAAACTGTTCAAGGCGGGGCTGCGCTCTAACAACATCGATCCGAACGCGCGTCACTGCATGGCGTCCGCGGTGGTGGGCTTTATGCGCACCTTCGGGATGGATGAGCCGATGGGCTGCTACGACGATATCGAACAGGCTGACGCTTTCGTGCTGTGGGGCTCGAACATGGCCGAGATGCACCCGATCCTCTGGTCGCGCATCACTAATCGCCGTTTGTCAGATACCGGTGTGGAAGTCGCGGTACTCTCCACCTTCCGTCACCGCAGCTTTGAGTTAGCGGATAACGGTATGGTTTTCACGCCTCAGAGCGACCTGGCGATCCTTAACTACATCGCCAACTACATCATCCAGAATAACGCGGTTAATGAGTCTTTCTTTAAGCAGCACGTGAATTTGCGGCGCGGCGTGACCGATATCGGCTATGGCCTGCGCCCCAACCACCCGCTGGAGAAAGCGGCGAAAAACGCCGGTTCCGATGCTTCCGAGCCGATGAGTTTCGAAGAATACAAAGCCTTTGTAGCCGAGTACACCCTGGAGAAGACCGCCGGGATGAGCGGCGTGCCGAAAGATCAGCTGGAGCGGCTGGCGAAGCTGTACGCCGATCCGAATAAGAAGGTGATCTCTTACTGGACCATGGGCTTTAACCAGCATACCCGCGGCGTCTGGGCCAATAACCTGTGCTACAACCTGCATCTGCTGACCGGCAAAATCTCCCAGCCGGGCTGTGGGCCTTTCTCGCTGACGGGGCAGCCTTCCGCCTGCGGCACCGCGCGTGAAGTTGGCACCTTCGCCCACCGCCTGCCTGCCGACATGGTAGTTACTAACGAGAAACATCGCGCCATCGCCGAACAGCTGTGGCAACTGCCTGGCGGCACTATCCCTGCGAAGGTGGGCTTGCACGCTGTGGCGCAGGACCGCGCGCTGAAGGACGGCACGCTCAATGCCTACTGGGTGATGTGTAACAACAATATGCAGGCTGGCCCGAATATCGATGAAGATCGTATGCCGGGCTGGCGCGATCCGCGTAATTTCGTGGTGGTTTCTGATCCTTACCCGACAGTGAGCGCTCTTGCCGCTGACCTGATTCTGCCTACCGCCATGTGGGTGGAAAAAGAGGGGGCTTACGGCAACGCCGAGCGTCGTACCCAGTTCTGGCGTCAGCAGGTACAGGCGCCGGGCGAAGCGAAGTCCGATCTCTGGCAGCTGGTGAATTTCGCCAAACGCTTTAAGACCGAAGAGGTGTGGAACGAAGAGCTGCTGGCTCAGAAGCCGGAGTACCGTGGCAAGACCCTGTACGAGGTGCTGTTTGCCTCGAAGACCGTGAGCCAGTACCCGTTGAGCGAGCTGGCGGAGGATCAGCTTAACGATGAATCCCGCGAGTGCGGTTTCTATCTGCAGAAGGGGCTGTTTGAAGAGTACGCCGCTTTTGGGCGCGGCCATGGCCACGATCTGGCGCCTTTTGACGACTATCACAAGGCGCGCGGTCTGCGTTGGCCGGTGGTGGACGGTAAGGAAACCCAGTGGCGCTACAGCGAAGGCCACGACCCCTATGTAAAAGCGGGCGAGGGCTACAAATTCTACGGTAAGCCGGACGGTAAAGCGGTTATCTTCGCGCTGCCTTTCGAACCGGCGGCGGAAGCGCCGGATAAAGAGTATGACCTGTGGCTCTCGACGGGGCGCGTGCTGGAACACTGGCATACCGGCAGTATGACCCGCCGGGTACCGGAGCTGCATCGTGCTTTCCCGGAGGCGGTGCTATTTATCCACCCGCTGGATGCCAAACAACGCGGCCTGCGCCGTGGCGATAAGGTGAAGGTGGTATCGCGTCGCGGCGAGGTGATTTCAATTGTCGAAACTCGCGGGCGTAACCGGCCGCCTCAGGGGCTGGTCTATATGCCGTTCTTCGACGCCGCCCAGCTGGTTAACAAGCTGACGCTGGATGCGACGGATCCGCTCTCTAAAGAGACGGATTTCAAGAAGTGCGCCGTGAAACTGGAGAAGGTCTGAGCCTGTGGCCCGAACGGACGTGCCTGGAGCTGCCCGTCGTCGCTTTTTGCGCGATGTGACGCGCGCCGCCTGCGGTGTGTCGGCTGTGTTTGTCCTGTTGGGTATGCGTACCGGGAGCAGCCGCGCCAGCGGCGTTCGGCTGCGGCCCCCCGGCGCGCTGCCTGAGCCGGCTTTTTCGCGGGCCTGCGTACGCTGTGGTCAGTGCGTACAGGCCTGCCCTTATCAGACCCTGAAACTGGCGACCCTGGCCTGCGGCGAAGCGGCGGGCACGCCGTATTTCGTGGCCCGGGAGGTTCCCTGCGAAATGTGCGAGGACATTCCTTGTGTTGCGGCTTGCCCCAGCGGAGCGCTGGACGGCGAATTGTTCTCTATTGATGCGGCGCGCATGGGGCTGGCGGTTCTGCTGGATCAGGAAAATTGCCTGAACTTCCAGGGGCTGCGCTGCGATGTCTGCTACCGGGTCTGTCCCGCCATTGATAAAGCGATCACCCTGGAGCCGGAACCCAACAGCCGCACCGGCAAACACGCTCGCTTCCTGCCAACGGTTCACAGCAGCGATTGTACCGGCTGCGGTAAGTGCGAACAGGCCTGCGTGCTGGAACAGGCGGCGATTAAGGTACTGCCGAGGGAGCTGGCGAAAGGTGAACCGGGACATCACTACCGCTTTAGCTGGCTGGAGGGCACCGATGGCGAATCGTAAGCAGGAAGCCGGGCGCGATGCGCTGGCGGTGAAAGGGTGGTGGCGTAGCTACCGCTGGCTGTTGCTGCGGCGTCTGTGTCAGGCGATGGTGCTGGCGCTGTTTCTGTGTGGAAGCCTGGGCGGTATCTGGATCTTACGTGGCAACTACAGCAGTAGCCTGCTGCTGGATACGGTGCCGTTCAGCGATCCGCTGATGGTGCTACAAAGCCTGGCGAGCGGTCATCTGCCTGCGCCCCTGGCCCTGAGTGGCGCGCTGATCGTCGCCGGATTCTACGCCCTGGCGGGCAGGCGTCTGTTCTGTAGCTGGGTCTGCCCGGTAAATCCGCTGACCGACCTGGCCGCCTGGCTGCGTCGGCGGTTGGGGATTACCGCGTCGGCATCGCTGCCGCGCTGGCTGCGTTATTTGATTCTGGCGCTGGTTCTGGTGGGGAGTTTGCTTACCGGTAGTCTGCTGTGGGAGTGGGTGAATCCGGTATCCATTGCCGGACGCGGCCTGATCTTTGGCTTTGGCGCCGGGATCTTACTGTTGATCGCTCTGTTTCTGTTTGATCTGCTGGTGGTTGAACACGGCTGGTGCGGCCACCTCTGCCCGTTGGGCGCCTTCTATGGTCTGACCGGCGGTGCTGGCGCACTGGGCGTGACCGCCATCGGGCGCGAGCGCTGCACCCGCTGTATGGACTGTTTTCACATTTGTCCGGAGCCGCAGGTATTACGGGCGCCGGTACTGGATAAGCAGAGCCCGGCCCTGATTACCGGCCGCGACTGCATGACCTGTGGGCGCTGCGTTGATGTCTGCGCCGAAGAGGTTTTCAAAATAACAATTCGATGGAGTTCGGGAGCAAAAGATGAATAGCCCTGTCCGTAAAAAAGGAGTACTGCGCGCCCTGGCGGCGGCGCTGATGTTAATGACGAGTGGCATGGTGCTGGCGGAGGGCTCTGTGGATCTGAGCCAGTCGCCGGAAGTATCGGCGACCCCGGAAGGAACGATTCGCATGCCCAAACAGCAGGAACGCATGGCGCTGAACTATGTCAACCAGCCGCCGATGATTCCGCACAGCGTGGACGGCTACCAGGTGACCACCAACACCAACCGCTGTTTGCAGTGCCACGGCGTGGAGCACTATCGCACCACCGGCGCGCCGCGAATCAGTCCCACCCACTTTATGGACAGCGACGGCAAAGTGCTTACAGGCGTCGCGCCGCGGCGTTACTTCTGCCTGCAGTGCCACGTACCGCAGACCGATGCGCCGCCGATTGTGGAAAACACCTTTACGCCTTCCCAGGGCTTTGGCAAATAGAGGCGAACTGATGGAACAACAGAAAAAACCGGGCGTGATTCGCCGTCTGTGGCACTGGTGGCGCCGGCCGAGTCGTCTGGCGTTGGGTACATTGCTGCTGATTGGCTTCGGCGCTGGCATTGTCTTCTGGGGGGGATTTAATACCAGCATGGAGATGGCCAATACCGAACAGTTTTGTATCAGCTGCCATGAGATGCGCAATACCGTCTATCAGGAGTACATGGAGACGGTGCACTACAACAACCGCAGCGGGGTACGCGCTACCTGTCCGGATTGCCACGTACCTCACGAGTGGGGGCCGAAGATGCTGCGTAAGATCAAGGCCAGCAAGGAGCTGTATGCCAAAATCTTCGGGATCATCGATACCCCGCAGAAGTTCGAGGAGCATCGCCTGACCATGGCTCAGAACGAGTGGCGGCGAATGCAGAACAATAATTCCCAGGAGTGCCGTAACTGCCATAACTTCGACTATATGGATTTTACCGCCCAGAAGACCGTGGCGGCGAAGATGCACGACCAGGCGGTGAAAGAGGGGCAGACCTGTATCGACTGCCATAAGGGGATCGCCCATAAGCTGCCGGAGATGCACGGAATTAAAAACGGCTTTTAATCGTTGCGCTCTTCCTTGTAAGCCGCCTGATTGGGCGGCTTTCTTTTGGTTCATCGTAAATTAGCGTGCCGCTTTTTTTCAGAAAAAATGGCAGAACATGATGATGCAGTGGGCTGTTCCGTTCATTGCCGGGAAACTCCCTCTCCCGTTTCGGGTGTACGGTCCGGGGACATAGTGAACACTTGTTCGGGGACATGGTAGACACTTACAA